>NZ_JACCFJ010000001.1:4682500-4942500 GCF_013410345.1 Saccharopolyspora hordei | reverse complement strand
GCGAGCATCTTTGTGTTTCAAGTTGTGTAGGGCACATGGTGGATGCCTGGGCACCAGGGGCCGATGAAGGACGTGGGAGGCCGCGATAGTCCTCGGGGAGTTGTCAACCGAGCTGTGATCCGAGGGTGTCCGAATGGGGTAACCCAGCCCGAGTGATGTCGGGTTACCAGCGCCTGAATGTATAGGGTGTTGGGGGGAACGCGGGGAAGTGAAACATCTTAGTACCCGTAGGAAGAGAAAACACTGGTGATTCCGTGAGTAGTGGCGAGCGAAAGCGGAGGAGGCTAAACCGTGCGCGTGGGATACCTGGTAGGGGTTGCGTGTGCGGGGTTGTGGGGCACTGCTGGGTGGGTCTACCAGCCCGCCAGCACTGTTGCTGCGTGTTAGTCGAACAGGTTGGGATGCCTGACCGGAGTGGGTGAGAGTCCCGTAGGCGAAAATGCGTGGTGGGTGTGTGGTGGTGTTCCCGAGTAGCAGCGTTTCCGTGGAGGGCGCTGTGAATCTGGCGGGACCACTCGCTAAGCCTAAATACTTCCTGGTGACCGATAGTGGATGAGTACCGTGAGGGAATGGTGAAAAGTACCCCGGGAGGGGAGTGAAAGAGTTCCTGAAACCGTGTGCCTGCAATCCGTCAGAGCCTTTTGTGGGTGATGGCGTGCCTTTTGAAGAATGAGCCTGCGAGTTACTGCTGCGTGGCGAGGTTAACCTGTTGTGGGGTAGCCGGAGCGAAAGCGAGTCTGAAGAGGGCGTTGAGTCGCGTGGTGTAGACCCGAAGCGGGGTGATCTACCCATGGCCAGGGTGAAGCGCGGGTAAGACCGTGTGGAGGCCCGAACCCACCAGGGTTGAAAACCTGGGGGATGAGTTGTGGGTAGGGGTGAAAGGCCAATCAAACTCCGTGATAGCTGGTTCTCCCCGAAATGCATTTAGGTGCAGCGTCACGTTTTCTGCTTGGGTGGGGTAGAGCACTGGTTGGTTGATGGGCCTTCGCGGGTTACTGAGATCAGCCAAACTCCGAATACGCTTGAGTTTGAGCGTGGCAGTGAGACGGTGGGGGAGAAGCTTCATCGTCGAGAGGGAAACAGCCCAGAGCATCGGCTAAGGCCCCTAAGTGTGCGCTTAGTGGGAAAGGATGTGGGATCGCTGAGACAACCAGGAGGTTGGCTTAGAAGCAGCCATCCTTGAAAGAGTGCGTAATAGCTCACTGGTCAAGTGGTCCTGCGCCGACAATGTAGCGGGGCTGAAGCGTACCGCCGAAGCCATGCCAAGAGCACTGTTTGGTGTTGTTGGGTAGGGGAGCGTCCTGCATGCGGTGAAGCCATGGTGTGAACCGGTGGTGGAGTGTGTGGGAGTGAGAATGCAGGCATGAGTAGCGAGTGAAGAGTGAGAATCTCTTCCGCCGGATGACCAAGGGTTCCTGGGGAAGGTTCGTCCGCCCAGGGTGAGTCGGGGCCTAAGGCGAGGCCGACAGGCGTAGTCGATGGATAACGGGTTGATATTCCCGTACCCGTGCGCATGCGTCCATAACGAATCCCTTGAGACTAACCATCCGCTTGGTTGCTGATTCTTCGGATGATGTTTCCGGGTGCATGGGACCTGATGGGGTAGTAGTTAAGTGATGGGGTGACGCAGGAGGGTAGCTCTGCCAGTGAGTGGTTGTACTGGTGTAAGCCTGTAGCCCGGTGTGTAGGGAAATCCGCATGCCGTGTGGGTGAGGGGTGATGCGTAGCCGTTGTGGTGAAGTGAGTGATCCCATGCTGCCGAGAAAAGCCTCTAGCGAGTGTGTGCACGGCCCGTACCCGAAACCGACACAGGTGGTCAGGTAGAGAATACCGAGGCGGTCGGGTGAACTGTGGTTAAGGAATTCGGCAAATTGCCCCCGTAACTTTGGGAGAAGGGGGGCCACTGCTGGTGATCCCACGTGCTGGGGGAGCTGGTGGTGGTCGCAGAGGCCAGGGAGAAGCGACTGTTTACTAAAAACACAGGTCCATGCGAAGCTGTAAGGCGATGTATATGGACTGACGCCTGCCCGGTGCTGGAACGTTAAGAGGACCCGTGAACCCCTTTTGGGGTGTAGCGGAGAATTTAAGCGCCAGTAAACGGCGGTGGTAACTATAACCATCCTAAGGTAGCGAAATTCCTTGTCGGGTAAGTTCCGACCTGCACGAATGGCGTAACGACTTCTCCGCTGTCTCGACCACAGGCCCGGTGAAATTGCAGTACGAGTAAAGATGCTCGTTTCGCGCGGCAGGACGGAAAGACCCCGGGACCTTTACTACAGCTTGGTATTGGTGTTTGGTTCGGCTTGTGTAGGATAGGTGGGAGACTGTGAAGCTCTGACGCTAGTTGGGGTGGAGTCGTTGGTGAAATACCACTCTGGTCGTTCTGGGCATCTAACTCGGGTCCGTGATCCGGATCGGGGACAGTGCCTGGTGGGTAGTTTAACTGGGGCGGTTGCCTCCTAAAGGGTAACGGAGGCGCCCAAAGGTTCCCTCAGCCTGGTTGGCAATCAGGTGTTGAGTGTAAGTGTATAAGGGAGCTTGACTGTGAGACTGACGGGTCGAGCAGGTGCGAAAGCAGGGACTAGTGATCCGGCACTGGCTGGTGGAAGCGGTGTCGCTCAACGGATAAAAGGTACCCCGGGGATAACAGGCTGATCTTGCCCAAGAGTCCATATCGACGGCATGGTTTGGCACCTCGATGTCGGCTCGTCGCATCCTGGGGCTGGAGTTGGTCCCAAGGGTTGGGCTGTTCGCCCATTAAAGCGGCACGCGAGCTGGGTTTAGAACGTCGTGAGACAGTTCGGTCCCTATCCGCCGCGCGCGTAGGAGACTTGCGGAAGGCTGTCCCTAGTACGAGAGGACCGGGATGGACGAACCTCTGGTGTGCCAGTCGTTCTGCCAAGGGCGTGGCTGGTTGGCTATGTTCGGGAGGGATAACCGCTGAAAGCATCTAAGCGGGAAGCCTGTTCCTAGATGAGGTCTCCCACCCTGTGATAGGGGTAAGGCCCCCAAGAGATGATTGGGTTGACAGGCCAGAGATGGAAGCACAGTAATGTGTGGAGTTGACTGGTGCTGATAGGCCGAGGACTTGTTACATGAAGATGTTGCGCACTCACTATACGGTGTCTGGGACAGCAACCAGGTGCCCTGCTTGATAACCGAACATGGTTTGTTGTTGGTGACCCTGAGGTTTCCCCGCACGTGGGTGTGGGGTGTGAGGGTTGTCGGTGGCGATAGCGGGGAGGGTCCGCCCGGTCCCATTCCGAACCCGGTAGCTAAGCTCCCCAGCGCTGATGGTACTGCACTCGGTAGGGTGTGGGAGAGTAAGACACCGCCGACACATTACTTGGAGAGAAGGCTCTCTCCTTCCTGACGGATTGCGGTCGGGAAGGAGAGAGCCTTTTTCGTTGATCCACACACACGCCGAAGGCCTCCCCCTTTTTTTGTGCCCGTTTTGTGTGTGCCTGCCTGGTCCGTGGTCGCGCCGGCGGACAGTGTGATGCCGGGCGGTGGTCGGTTCCGCGTTCGAGGAAGATCAGCCGGGCTGGGGTCCCGGGCTGTGGCGTCGTAGGCTGGCCGCATGGGTGGTGTGCGGATCCTCGTCGTGCAGCCGTCGCAGTCGGACCCTCCGGGGCCGCTCGGCGAGTGGCTGGTGGCTGCAGGTGCCGAGGTCGACGTGGTGCTGCCGTCCGAGCAGGCGTTGCCCGCGGACTTCAGCGCGCACCAGGGGATGGTCGTGCTGGGCGGTGAGATGGGTGCCTACGACGACGCCACGCACCCCTGGCTCGCCGACGTCCGGGCGCTGCTCAGCAAGGCGGTGAGCGAGCGGCTTCCGGTGTTGGCGGTGTGCTTGGGCGCCCAACTGCTCGCAGCTGCGACCGGCGGACAGGTGCGGGCCGCGCGCAAGGGGCCGGAGGCCGGCACGCTGCTCGTCGCGAAGCGGGACGTGGCGGCGGAAGACCCGCTGTTCGGCCCGGTCCCGCTGACCCCCGACGTCCTGCAGTTCCACTCCGACGAGGTGGCGGTCCTGCCGCCGTCGGCACAGCTGCTGGCCTCCTCCCCGAAGTGCGAGAACCAGTTGTTCCGCGTCGGCGACTGCGCCTACGGCATGCAGTTCCACATCGAGACCACGACCGACCTGGTGCTGCGGTGGGCCGACATCGCGCCGGACGTGGCGGCCGCTGCACGGCCGGGCCAGCTCGATCCGGAGCACCTCGACGAGTTCCACGCGGACCTGGCCGAGACCTGGCAACCGGTGGTGGAACGCTTCGTGCGGTTCGTGGGCACACCGCCGGAAGACCGTCGGGCCAGCAGGTTCCTGCCGTTGGCGTGATCCTCATCAGATCGGGTCCGCGTCGGCGCGCGGCTCGGACTACTGTCGAGCAATGGCCAACAGCAACTCGTCGCGCTCGGGTTCGGTGCCGTCTCCCGCTCGCTATGGGTTCACCGACGCGCCACGTGCTGAGGCCCAGCTGAGACGTGCCGGGTGGTGGTCGGACCGCGGTCCGGGGGCAGCCGAGCCGATCGTGACCGCGCTGTCGCGCACTCCGGACCCCGACCTGGCGCTGCATTCCCTGGACCGCATCCAGGACGCCGACGAGGCCGGCTGGGCGGAGCTCGCGCAGGCACTGGCGGACGACCGGGAACTGCGCGCGCGGCTCCTCGGCGTGCTCGGCAGCTCCACCGCGTTCGCCGACCACCTCGCGGCGCACCCGGAGGAGTGGCAGCGGCTGCGCTCGGGCGTGACCCCACCGAGCACGCTGGAAGAACGGACGTCGGTGCTCCTGGCCGCGGTGGGCGCCGACGGCGACGGCGCCCCGGGAACGCCGGGCGGGCCCGTCGCGGCACTGCGCGGGTCCGAGGCGGTCAGCGCGCTGCGCCGGGCCTACCGCGGTCTGCTCATGGACGTCGCCGGGCAGGACATGGCCCCCGTCGTCGACCCGTCGCTGCCGAGCGTGCCCTACGAGGAGGTGGCCGCGACGTTGTCCGATGCCGCGGTCGCGGCGCTGCGGGCGGCGTTGTCCGTCGCGGTCGCCGAGCTGCAGCAGTCCGGTGTGGACGAGGTGCCGCGGCTCGCGGTGATCGCGATGGGCAAGTGCGGCGGCCGGGAGCTGAACTACGTCAGCGATGTCGACGTCGTGTTCGTCGCCGACCAGGAGTCGGACATCCCCACCGCGACCCGGCTGGCCAGCCTGGTGATGCGCGTGGCCGGCTCCGCGTTCTTCGAGGTGGACGCGGCGCTGCGCCCGGAGGGCAAGTCGGGTGCGCTGGTGCGCACCCTCGACGGCCACCTCAGCTACTACCGCCGCTGGGCGCGCACGTGGGAGTTCCAGGCCCTGCTCAAGGCCAGGCCGGTCGCCGGGGACGCCGCGCTCGGGGCCGACTACCTCGCCGCGGTGCAGCCGCTGGTGTGGACGGCGGCGGAGCGCGAGGGCTTCGTCGCCGACGTGCGGTCGATGCGGCGCCGGGTCGAGGACCACGTCCCGTCCGAGATCTCCGAGCGGGAGCTGAAACTGGGGCGCGGCGGTCTGCGCGACGTGGAGTTCGCGGTGCAGCTGCTGCAGATGGTCCACGGCCGCAGCGACACCTCGCTCCGGCTCACGTCCACGTTGGACGCTCTGCGTGCCCTGGGGGAGGGCGGGTACGTGGCCCGCAGCGACGCGGCGGACCTGGTGGACTCCTACCGGTTCCTGCGCACGCTCGAGCACCGGCTGCAGCTGCGGCAACTGCGCCGCACCCACCTGTTCCCGGCCTTCGACGACGCCGAAGCGCTGAACGTGCTGTCCCGGGCCGTCGGGCTGCGCGCCAGCGGCCGGAGCACCGCGGCGCAGGTGCTGGTGTCGGAGTTCCGACGGCACAGCAACCGGGTCCGCCGACTGCACGAGAAGCTGTTCTACCGCCCGCTGCTGGAGGCGGTCGCGAAGGTGCCCACCGCGGCGCTGCGCCTGACCACGTCCGCGGCCGTGGAACGCCTCGCCGCGCTCGGCTACACCTCGCCGGAGGGGGCGTTGCGCCACATCGGTGCATTGACCTCCGGTGTGTCCCGGCGGGCCAGCATCCAGGGCACGCTGTTGCCGATGCTGCTGGACCTGTTGGCGAACACGCCCGACCCGGACGGCGGGCTGCTCGCGTACCGCAAGGTGTCCGAGGCGTTGGCCGAAACCCCGTGGTACCTGCGGTTGTTGCGGGACGAGGGGGTGGTGGCGGAGCGGCTGGCGCAGTTGCTCGGCACCTCGAAGCTGGTCCCGGAGCTGCTGGTGCGGGCGCCGGAGGTGCTGCGGCTGCTGTCCGACACGCCCGCACTGGCCGAGCGCGACCCGATGGAGGCGTCGGTGTCGTTGCGCAGCACCGTGGCGCGGTACTCGGAGCCGGCGCGCGCCGTCGCGGCGGCCCGCTCGCTGCGGCGGCACGAGCTGCTGCGCATCGCGTGCGGTGACCTGCTCGGCCTGGTGGAGCCGACCACGGTGTTCCAGGCGCTGTCGAACATCTGGGTCGCGGTGCTGGAGTCGGCCCTGGACGTGTCGGTCCGGGACACCGCCCGGACGACCGGCGAGCCCCCGGCACGGATCGCGGTGATCGGGATGGGGCGCCTGGGCGGTGCCGAGCTCGGCTACGGGTCCGACGCGGACGTGATGTTCGTGTGCGAGCCGGTGGAGGGCTCGGACGACGCGGCCGCGGTGCGGTTCGCGACGGCGGTGGTGGAGCAGGTGCGGCGGTTGCTGGGCGCGCCGAGCCAGGACCCGCCGCTGGAGGTCGACATCGACCTGCGGCCGGAGGGCCGCCAGGGACCGCTGGTGCGCACGCTGGACTCCTACCTGTCGTACTACCGGCGGTGGGGCGAGGTGTGGGAGGCGCAGGCGCTGCTGCGGGCGCGGCACGTCGCCGGCGACCGGGAACTGGGGGAGCGGTTCTGCCGGGCCATCGACCCGGTCCGGTACCCGGAGGGCGGGCTGGACGAGGCCAAGGCCCGGGAGATCCGCCGGATCAAGGCGCGGGTCGATTCCGAGCGGCTGCCCCGCGGCGCCGACCCGGCCACGCACACCAAGCTCGGTCGCGGTGGCCTCGCGGACGTGGAGTGGACGTTGCAGCTGCTGCAGCTGCAGCACGCGCACGAGCACCCCGGGCTGCGCACGACGTCGACGCTGGACGGGCTGCGGGCCGCCACGGACGCCGGGCTGCTCGACGCCGAGGACGCCGACCAGCTGGCGCAGGCCTGGACGCTGGCGATGCGGGTGCGCAACGCGGTGATGCTGGTCCGCGGCAAGCCGGGGGACCAGCTGCCCCGGCAGTCGCGGGAGTTGAACGCGGTGGCCGCCGCGCTGGGCTACCCGGCGGAGGTGGACACCGGGGAGGTCGTCGACGACTACCTCCGCGTCACCCGGCACGCCCGCGCCGTCGTGGAGCGCGTGTTCTACGGGGAGTGAGGCACGTTCGGCGCAGACTGGGCCGAAGGTCGTTGGGGGGAGCGGCGGAGCCAGGCGCCGGTTCGCGGGAGACGCTGCGCCGCAACCGGTTTCGGCGCTCCCGTGGTGACGGGGCGGACTCGCGGCAGCGGGCCCGGTCATGGCGTCCACGGACATCGACGACGTCGTCGGCTACTGGGACCGCGACGCCCGCCGGGACGGCGACCGCGTGTCGCACGAGGCCTTCGGCTGGACCCAGTACGACGGGCGCGGTCCCGGGGCCGAACCGCTCGGGGGCCCGCGGTCGGCGCTGGAGCTCGGTTCGGGGCGCGGCGACGCGGTCGCGGCGCTGGCCGCCCAGGGCGTCGACGCCACCGGCGTCGACCTCTCCGGCGAGCACCACCGCCTCGCCCTCCGGACCTGGGGCGGGCTGCCGGGTGCGCACGTCGTGCACGGTCAGGGGCGCGCTGTGGTTCACCGACCCCCGCCGCCTGCTGCCGCTGGTGCGCGCCCGCGTGGCGCCCGGCGGGCGTTCTCCCACGCCCCCGCCGTCCCCGGCTCCCACGGGGTCCAGGGCATGTGCGGCGACGGCTTCACCGGCCGCCAGGTGTGGATCCACCGGTGGGCCCACGAACCCGGCACCTGGGCCGACCTGCTCACCGAGCACGGCTTCACCGACGTGCGCGTCTGGGTCGAGCCGGCCCCCGAACCCGACCACGTCGGCACCCTCATCGGCACCGCGCGCAGGGGATGACCGCGCCGCCGCAGGGTGCCCGGCGGGGAGCGTGACGGGACGCGGTCGGACAGCGCGCAACGGGTGGTCCCTGCGCGGACCCGGTCGGCGGTCCCGCGTCGCGGTGATCGTCAGTACTCTGCGTGCAGGGGAAGCGACGGCGGCGAACAGGGGACTGCCGATGTCCGAGGACTTCGAGGTGCTCGTCGACAGGCAGGCGCTGTGCGGGGCGAGCCCGCTGTGGATGCCCGCGCTCAACAGCGTGCACTGGGTGGACCCGCTGCGCCGGGAGCTGCACACCTACCACCGGGATTCCGGCGCGGACGAGGTCCGGGTGCTGCCGGAGCCGGTGACGGCGCTGGGTGCGACGCGGCACGGGCAGCTGATCGCCGCCGCGGGGCGCGGGTTCGCCCGCGTGCACCTCGCGCGCGCGGCCCTGGAGCCGGTGGTCCAGGTGCGCAACGGCGACCGCACGGGCATCGGCGCCTGCGACCCGGTGGGCCGGTTCGTGGCCGGCACCCAGACCTACTCGCGCGAGCTGCAGGCCAGCGGGCTGTACGTGCTGGACGGGGACCGGGCGCGGTTGCTGGTCGACGGGGTGACCGCGGCCGGTGGCGTGGCCTGGAGCCCGGACGGCAGCCGGATGTACCTGGTCGACGCGCGCACCATCTCGGTCTACGACTACGACCCGGAGCGGGCGCTGGCGACCGCGGGGCGGCAGTGGGTGGTGTGCGGTGAGGCGGAGGGCGACCCCGAGGGCATCGCGGTGGACGCCGAGGGCTGCGTGTGGGTCGCGATGCACTGGACCGGGCGGATCCACCGCTACGCGCCCACCGGGGACCTCGAGACCGTCCTGTGGGCGCCGACCCGCAGGATCACCAGCCTCGCCTTCGGCGGGCCCCGGCTGGAGGAGATGTACGTGACCTCCGCCTGCTACGGCTACGACGAGCTGGCGTTCCTCGAGGACCCCTGCGCGGGGGCGCTGCTGCGCTTCCGGCCCGGCGTGCCCGGCGCGGCGCTCACCCCCTGGCGGGGGATCTGACCCACGACGCGGAGCGGGGCGGGGACCGGAGTCCCCGCCCCGCTCGTCAACGGCGGACCGTCACACGTCGAAGTACAGCGAGAACTCGTGCGGGTGCGGCCGCAGGCGGATCGGGTCGATCTCGTTCTCGTGCTTCAGGTTGATCCAGGTCTCGACCAGGTCCGGCGTGAACACGCCGCCCTCGAGCAGGAAGTCGTGGTCGGCTTCCAGGTTGTCGATGACCTTGGCCAGGCTGTCCGGCACGGTCGGCACGTTCTTGGCCTCTTCCGGCGGCAGCTCGTAGAGGTCCTTGTCGATCGGGTCGGCCGGCTCGATCTTGTTCTTGATGCCGTCCAGACCGGCCATCATCATCGCGGCGAACGCCAGGTACGGGTTGCCGGACGGGTCCGGGCAGCGGAACTCGACGCGCTTGGCCTTCGGGTTCGCACCGGTGATCGGGATGCGCATGCAGGCCGACCGGTTGCGCTGCGAGTACACCAGGTTCACCGGAGCCTCGAAGCCCGGCACCAGGCGGTGGTAGGAGTTCACCGTCGGGTTGGTGAAGGCCAGCAGGCTCGGCGCGTGGTGCAGGATGCCGCCGATGTAGTGGCGCGCCATGTCCGACAGGCCGGCGTAGCCGGACTCGTCGTAGAACAGCGGGCTGCCGTCCTTCCACAGCGACATGTGGCTGTGCATGCCGGAGCCGTTGTCACCGAACAGCGGCTTGGGCATGAACGTCACGGTCTTGCCGTTCTGCCACGCGGTGTTCTTGATGATGTACTTGAACAGCTGCAGGTCGTCGGCGGCGTGCAGCAGGGTGTTGAACTTGTAGTTGATCTCGGCCTGGCCACCGGTGCCGACCTCGTGGTGCGCCCGCTCGATGGTGAAGCCGGAGTTGATCAGCTGGGTGACCATCTGGTCGCGCAGGTCCGCGAAGTGGTCGTACGGCGAGACCGGGAAGTACCCGCCCTTCATGCGGGTCTTGTAGCCGCGGTTGCCGCCCTCCTCGTCGCGGCCGGTGTTCCACCAGCCCTCGATCGAGTCGACCTCGGCGAAGGTCTTGTTCGGGGCCTCGCCGAACTTGACCGAGTCGAAGATGTAGAACTCGGCCTCGGCCCCGAAGAACGCGGTGTCGGCGATGCCCGACTCCTTGAGGTACTCCTCCGCCTTGCGCGCGATGTTGCGCGGGTCACGGCTGTAGGGCTCCAGCGTGAACGGGTCGTGCACGAAGAAGTTCAGGATGAGCGTCTTCTCGGCCCGGAAGGGGTCGATCCGCGCGGTGTACGGGTCGGGCAGCAGCAGCATGTCCGACTCGTGGATGGACTGGAAGCCACGCACGGACGAGCCGTCGAAGGCCAGCCCCTCGGTGAAGGCGTCCTCGTCGAACGCCGCGGCGGGCACGGTGAAGTGCTGCATCACGCCCGGCAGGTCGCAGAACCGGACATCGACGAACTTCACGCCTTCGTCAGCGATGAAGCGCAGGACCTCGTCAGGATTCTTGAACAAGCTCGGTGGCTCCTTCAGCACTCGTACAGCTCACCGACGCCACGTCGCACGTCCGCCGCCGGCTCGAGTCTCACGGTATGTCGGCGGTGTTGCCCCGTCGCTACCCGAATGTTTCGCAGGCGTTAACGACGACCCGATCGGGTGGTTGAGGTTGCGCTCAGCGGCCCATCGTGGTGCTCCGAGGGTATCAGCGAGACCGCGACGTACCCTGGTTGACGTGCGAAGAGTCGGAAGCTGGCTGGACGGCCCACGGGCCGCGCTGAACAACCTGCGCGAGCAGGCGAACGAAGAACGACCCCAGTGGCGCGGGCAGAACCTGGGGTTGCCCGAGCGCGGACCCGGTTCGGCGGCGCCGGCGGGCAGGCGTCTGGGCGCGTTCCTCATCGACATCGTGCTGGCCGCGCTGGTCGCCGCGCTGTTCACCATGCCGGACTACCCGGAGAACTGGAGCCTGGTGGCCTGGGCGGCCATCACGGTGATCCCGGTGAGCTTCTTCGGCGCCACGCCGGGCATGGTGGCGCTGGGGATCTGGGTGGCGCGCGTCGACGGCGCCACCATGGTGGGGCCGTGGCGCGCCTTGGTGCGCTGCGTGCTGACCGCGTTGATCATCCCCGCCGTGGTGTGGAACTTCGACAACCGCTCCTGGCACGACCGCCTCACCGGCACCATCGTGCTGCGCCGCTGAGCGGGCCGACGAAGCAGAGCGGGCCCGGGGTGCGTCCCCGGGCCCGCTCTCTCGTCCGGGTCAGCGCGCTCGGCGCACCGCGCGCTGGACGTTGCGCATCCGGGCGCCCTGCGGGATCGGGCCCTTCGGCATCGCGCTGTTGCGGTTGGCCAGCGCCGCGAGCCGGTTCTCCAGCGAGTCGATCTGCGCCGGGCCGATGTTGCGCGGCAGCTTCATGATGCGCTGCTGCAGCTTGGACAGCGGGACCTGGCCCTCCTCGTTGCCCACCACGATCTCGTAGATCGGGGTCTCGCCGACGAGCCGGGCGACGCGCTTCTTCTCCTGCGACATCAGCTGCTTGACCCGGTGCGGGGCACCCTCGCCCACCAGCACGATGCCGGGGCGGCCGATCAGCCGGTGCACGGCGTCGAGCTGGGCGGTGCCGGCGACGGCCTGGTTCAGCACCCAGCGCCCGCGCAGGTTGTCCAGCGCCCACCCGGCCGCACCCGGTTGGCCCTCGGCCTTGCGGAAGACGCTCGCCTGCACGCGGCGGCCGAAGAGGATCACCGCGCCCAGCAGCCCGAAGGCCAGCCCCACCGGGAGGAACACCCAGTGCAGCCCCCAGATCATGCCCAGCAGGAAGACCACGGCGGTCACGCCGAGGAACACGCCGAGCATCAGCGGGAGGAGGAGCTTGTCCTCCCGGCGCTGCATGGTGAACACCTCGAGGATCTGCTTGAAGCGTCCCTGAGATGCCTTGCGCCGTTCTTTGGCCGCCGCTTTCTTGGCGGCCTTGTCCTCCTTGGCCATGGGTTCCAGGATACGGCGCTGGCCGCGGCGGGTGCAGACACGGTCCCGGATGCGCCGAGCGCCAGGCGCGTGCACGCCGGATCGACGTGCTCGCGCCTGGCGTCGGAGGCGGGTCGCGTCAGCGGGAGAGGAGGCTGGTGGCCTCCTGGGCCGCGGTGCCCTCCTTGGCCAGGTGGGCCAGGTTCTCCGGGAGGGGCATGCCGCGGTGCACGGTCGCCTTCGCGTACAGCCGACCCGCGCGGTAGCTGGAGCGCACCAGCGGTCCGGCCATCACGCCGGGGAAGCCGATCTCCTCGGCCGCCTTGGTGTGCTCGACGAACTCCTCCGGCTTGACCCACCGGTCCACCGGGTGGTGCCGCGGGCTGGGGCGCAGGTACTGGGTGATGGTGATGATGTCGCAGCCGGCGTCGCGCAGGTCCTGCAGCGCCGGCCGCACCTCCTCCGGGGTCTCGCCCATGCCGAGGATGAGGTTCGACTTGGTCACCAGACCCGCGTCCCGCGCCTCGCTGATGACCTTCAGCGACCGCTCGTAGCGGAAGCCCGGCCGGATCCGGCGGAACACGCGCGGCACGGTCTCCAGGTTGTGCGCGAGCACCTCCGGGCGGGAGCTGAAGACCTCGGCCAGCTGGTCCGGGTCGGCGTTGAAGTCCGGGATCAGCAGCTCCACACCCGTGCCCGGGTTGAGCTCGTGGATCTGCCGCACCGTCTCGGCGTACAGCCACGCCCCACCGTCGGGCAGGTCGTCACGGGCGACACCGGTGACGGTCGAGTAGCGCAGGCCCATGGCCTGCACCGACTCGGCGACCCGGCGCGGCTCCTCGACGTCCAGCGCGGCAGGCTTGCCGGTGTCGATCTGGCAGAAGTCGCAGCGGCGGGTGCACTGGTCCCCGCCGATGAGGAACGTCGCTTCGCGGTCCTCCCAGCACTCGAAGATGTTGGGGCAGCCCGCCTCCTCGCAGACGGTGTGCAGCCCCTCGCGGCGGACCAGGCCCTTGAGCTCCTGGTACTCGGGCCCCATCCGCGCGCGGGTCTTGATCCACGACGGCTTCTTCTCGATCGGGGTCTGGCTGTTGCGGGCCTCCAACCGCAGCAGCTTGCGACCCTCCGGCGCCACAGTCACGCGCCCCAGGCTACGCCTCCGGGGCTGGCGTGGTCATCTCGCTCCGGGTGGAGAATCCGCTGGTGAGCTGGGTCACGACCAGTCCGGCGCGATGCCGGTCTGCTCGATGGTGACCTCCCACAGCCGCTCGGCGGTGCGGGCGTCCTGCGCGGCCCGGCTCGGGCGGACGCGGCTCGGGTGCCCGCGCATCTCCCCGAGCCGGCTGGGGCCGAAGTAGTCGCCGCCGCGGACGCCCCGTGCGGTGGCGGCGAAGAGCTGCGGCAGCGCGCCCCGCTCGGCGGGCTGGGTGAACAGCCGGGTGACGGCACCGACGGCGTCGCGCACCGGACCGGGCAGCGCGTACGTCCGGGCGGTGTTGCGGGTCAGCTCCGTGCCGGCCACGCCCGGGTGCGCGGCGACGCTGACCAGGTCGCGCCCGGCGCGCTGCGCCTCCCGGTCGAGCCACAGCATGAACAGCAGGTTGGCCAGCTTCGACTGGCTGTAGGCCCGGGTCGGGGTGTAGCGGCGGCGGGTGAAGTGGAGGTCGTCGAGGTCCAGTCCGCCGCCGCGGTGGGCGAGGCTCGACACCGTCACCACGCGCGCGCCGGCGCGCAGCGCCGGCAGGAGCAGCCAGGTCAGCGCGGCGTGCCCGAAGTGGTTGGTGCCGATCTGCAGCTCGAAGCCGTCCCGCGTGCGGCGGTGGGGCGTGGCCATCACCCCGGCGTTGTTCATCAGGACGTCCAGGCCGTCGGTGCGCGTGCGGACCTCCTCGGCGGCCCGGCGCACCGAGGCGAGGTCGGCGAGGTCCAGCTCGACGAGCTCGGGTGCCGTGGTCGCGGTGCGGGAGACCTCGGCGAGCGCGGCGCGGCCCTTCTCGGCGTCGCGGCAGGCGATGAGCACGTGGGCGCCGCGTTCGGCGAGGGCCTGTGCGCTGCGGAGTCCCAGGCCCGAGTTGGCGCCCGTGATCAGCACGGTCCGCCCGGTCTGGTCGGGGATGTCGGCTGCGGTCCACCTCGTCATGCCTGGAACTTACTCCGGGTAGGTTCGCTGTTCCAGAGGGGCTGGTGATCTTGGGCAGGGATACTGCTCCCGTGGTGGCGATGTCGTGGAGCGTGCACGTCCGGTGGGCTCCGTGGTCCCGTGTGCTGCGCCTGCGCCTGGCGGGCGACCGGTGGCCGCGGCTGAGCGAAGGACCGGTCTCGGTGGCGCTGCGGCTCGCCTGGTTCCCGCTGCTCGGCGTGGTGCTGCTCGGGTGCTGGCTGGAACTGCTCCTCGTGCTCGCGCTGATGCCGTTCGTGCTGCTCGTCCGGGCGCTCGAGGGGAGCTGGCGGGTGGAGGTGAGCGCCCACGGGTGCCGCGTCGGGGTCGTGCGCGTGAGCAGCTTCGCCGCCGCCCGTCGCGTGCGCCGCGCGCTGCGCGAGCACCTGGAGCGCCGGGGTGGCCTCGACGGCGTGGCGGAGCTGCTGGCGGAGGAGCGCGCGGAGCTCACCCCGGTGGCGGTCTCCCCGCGACGCTGGCGGCTGGTCGAGAAGCGGCTGAGCCCCTACGGGCGGCGGCGCTGGTTCCTGTGGCGGCGGAGGATGTCGTTCGAGGCCGCGCTGGACAGCCTGCCCAGCGGGGTCGGGGACGACCCGATCTCCGCGATCATCGTGGTCCCGTTCCTGCTCTGGTCCGCGGTCCTGTCCGCCGGCGCGACGCTGGAACTGGCGGCGCAGCTCGTGCTGCTGCCGTTCGTCGTCCTGCTCCGGCTCTGCCGCGTGCTGCCCTGGCCGGTGGAGCTGGTCCGGCGGGACTCCGTCGAGCCGTCGGCGATGGTCCCGGCGTGGTCGGCGTCGGTGCGCGCGCGACGCGAGCTCACTGCCGCGCACGCCGTCCGGCTACCGGTGCCGGACCTGCGGCCGGCCCAGGCGACCGCAGCGCTGGCGCGGCCCCAGCCGCGCTCGTGCTGATCAGCGCAACGACAGCAGGCGGGGCCTGCGGGGCTTGCTCGGTGTGGCGCGGACCAGCTGGAGGAAGGCCTGGCCGACGCGGGCGACCTCCGACTCCGGCTCGTCGTGCTCGGCCAGGCCGGTGGCCAGCGCGAGCATGCGGTGCTCGCGCGCGACGGCGCTGCGCAGCGCCGGGTCCGCCTGGTGCCGGTCGAGCAGCTCCCGCAGTTCCGGGTTCGCCGCTGCGGTGCGCCGCCAGGCCTCGGTGACCGCCTGGATCCGGTCGCCGTGCGCGGCGTCGGCGGTCTCGGCGAGCGCGACCTCGATCCGGCCGATGAGCTGCTGCGTCCACTTGCACTGCAGAGCGCGCAGCAGCTCGGTGGTGTCGGTGAAGGGCGCGGGGACCTCGTCGAGCGCTCCGCTCGGGTCGCGGCGGGCGTTGTCCAGGACGGTGGCGATCGCGTGCTGCCGCTGGCGGAAGTCGTTCCAACCCATGTTCGCTCTCCTACCCTGGGTGTGCGGCATACCGAGAGTATGTCGGTGTACCCAGGGTACCACGCCTCCGTACCGTCGGTATGTCTTAGTGTTGTGCCCATGGCAACAGCTCGACCGCGACGTGTGGAGTACTCGGAGACCACCCGCAAGGCGCTGGTGGACTCCGCCGTTGAGCTGTTCACCGAGCACGGCTACGCGGGCACCTCGCTGGAGGAGATCGCCAAGCGCGCTCGGGTGACCAAGGGCGCGCTCTACCACCACTTCGGCGGCAAGCAGGCGCTGTTCGAAGCGGCCTTCGACGCGGTGGAGACCGGCGTCGTCGCGCGGCTGGCCGAGGTGCTGTCCGGGGCCGGGGACCAGTGGCAGGCCACCCGTTCCGGGCTGAGCGCCTTCCTGGAGGTCTGCCTGGAGCCGTCCTACCAGCGCATCGTCGTCCAGGACGGGCCCGCGGTGATGGGCTGGGAGCGCTGGCGGGCGGCCGAGGAGTCCTACACCTTCGGGGTGGTCCGGACCGTGGTCGCCGGGCTGGTCGAGTCGGGGTCGATCGACCCGCTGCCGGTGGACGCGCTGGCCCGCGTGGTGTTCGGCGCGCTGTCGGCGGGCGCCACCGCCATCGCCGGCTCGGACTCGCCGCAGCAGGCGAAGGTGGAGGTCGAGGCCTGCGTGCGGCGGGTCCTGGAGGGACTGCGGCCGCGCTGAGCGGAGCGGGCGGCGAGTCCGCGGCCGCTTCACTAGCCTCGGGAACCGTGACCGAGAACTTCACGTTGCGGATCTTCACCGAGCCCCAGCAGGGGGCGACCTACGACGACCTGCTGCGGGTCGCCAAGCACGCGGAAGCGACCGGCTTCGACGCGTTCTTCCGCTCCGACCACTACCTCAAGATGGGTGAGGTGACCGGCGAACCCGGCCCGACCGACGCCTGGGTGACGCTGGCCGGCCTGGCCCGGGAGACCACCCGGCTGCGGCTGGGCACGCTGATGACCGCGGCCACCTTCCGGCTGCCCGGCCCGCTGGCGATCGCCGTGGCGCAGGTGGACCAGATGTCCGGCGGCCGCGTCGAGTTCGGCATCGGCAGCGGGTGGTACCAGGAGGAGCACACCGCCTACGGCATCCCGTTCCCCTCACTGGGGGAGCGGTTCGACCGCTACGCGGAACAGCTCGAGATCATCACCGGGCTCTGGGCCACGCCGCCCGGCGAGACGTTCCGGTTCGACGGCGAGCACTACCAGCTGTCCGAGTCGCCCGCGCTGCCCAAGCCGGTGCAGCAGCCGCGGCCGCCGGTGCTGATCGGCGGGATGGGCAAGAAGCGCACGCCGGCCCTGGCCGCGCGCTTCGCCGACGAGTTCAACCTGCCGTTCGTCGACGTCGACACGGCCGCCGCGCAGTTCGAGCGGGTCGACGCGGCGTGCGAGGCCATCGGGCGCGACCCCGGAGAGATCGTGCGCTCGGCGGCGCTGGTGCTGTGCGTCGGCAGGGACGAGAAGGAGATCGCCCGCCGCGCCGAGGCCATCGGCCGCGAGGTCGACGAGGTGCGGCTCAACGGGTTGGCCGGCAGCCCGGCCGAGGCGGTCGACAAGATCGGCACCTGGCGCGAGCGCACCGGCATCAGCCGGCTGTACCTGCAGGTGCTGGACCTCTCCGACCTGGACCACCTGGACCTGGTCGCCGACGAGGTCGCGCGCCAGCTCTGAGCGCGGCACGGCCCGTCGGCGACCGGCGGGCCGTGCGCCGCGTCAGGGGCGGAGCTGCCCGGCGACGTCGGCGGCCGCGGTGAGCAGGACCAGCGCGGGGATCGTGGCCTGGGCGCGGAGCCGGTAGGTGCCGCGCCCGTCCTGCTCGACGAGCCCGCAGCCGGTCAGGCTCTTGAGGTGGTGGTAGAGCTGGCCGGTGGAGCTCAGCCCCGCCGCCTCCTGCAGCGCCGCGGTGTGCTGGGGGCCGGACCCGGCGAGCAGCCGCACGATCGCGGCCCGCGCCGGGTGGCCCAGCGCGGCGAGCACGTCGGTGCGCGGGCCGTCCGGCAGGGCGAGGACCCCCGCCGGGTCGACCTGGATCTGCCACTCCAGCTCGGCCGGTTCGACGAGCTTGCCCTGGTACTGCACGACCCCGCCGCTGGGCTCGACCGGTTCGGCGCGTTGCGCGCCCTCCAGCGCCGCGACGCGGCGTTCCAGCGCTTCGATCCGCTGCTGCACGTCCTCCGAGTCCACGGGACGAGCTTCTCTCAGCCCGCCAGCGCCCGTGCGAGCCGGTCCCGCCAGTCCGGTCGCTCCGCCGCCAGCAGCAGCGGGAGACCGGGGTCGCCGCTGGTGAGCTGCTCCGGGGAGATGCCGCCGTGCGCGAGCAGCGCCCCGGACGCGGTGGTCCCGTCGGCGCGGCGGACGGTGAGCCCGCAGGTCAGGACACCGGGCAGGCTGCCGCCCTTCACGCCGATCCCCACCACGCCCGGCGGCAGGTGACCGCTGAGCGGTCGCTCCAGGTGCGGGCGCGCCACCGCCGCCGCCTCGGGCGGGAACTCGTCGGTGGCGATCGCGCGGTGCAGCGCGGCGAGCTGGGCGGCGGTCGCCGACATCGTCCGGTCGGCCCAGGCCACCTGCTGCTCGTAGGGAGGGAGCCCGCCCTGCAGGAGCCGGTCCAGCACGCGGTCGCGCAGCCGGGCGTCGGTGCTGAACCGGCGTTCCAGCCGGTGGCCCCAGGCGCGGCGGGCGGGTGTCGGCAGGTGGGCGGGCGGGGCGAACTCCGGCAGCACGAACAGGTACTCCGCGCACATCGAGCGGAGGTCGGGCCGGTGCCAGCCGCCCGCGGCCGCCGCCGCGTGCAGCGCGTCCTCGCCGAGCCGCTCACGCAGGTAGTCCGGGACCGCGCTGTCGCTGAACAGCACCATCACCGCGACCATGTCGTCCAGCCGCACCCGGTGCTCGGGGTCGGCGGCGCGCAGGCCGGTCGCGTCGAGGCCGACGCCCAGGTGCTCGAGGGCGTGGACGTGCGCCAACCCGTCGGTGGGCACGTAGAAGCGCTCCCAGTCGCCGACGCGGACCTGCTCCTGCGGGTCCAGCCGTCCCTCGGCGACCGCGGTGGAGTAGGCGGCGAGGTGGACGACCTTGACCGCGGAGGCGAGCGGCTGGGCGGCGTGCGGGCGGTGCACCAGGCGGTGGCCGCGGCCGTCGTCCAGGACGAGGCCGAGCCCGTCGCGGTGCGCGCTGATCCAGTCCAGCCAGCCCTCCGCGGTCGCCAGGTCCGGCGGTGCGGGCTGGGCGAGTGCGCGGGGCGCGAGCAGCAGCGGGGTCGTCGCCGCTGCGGCAGCGAGCAGGTGTCGTCGGGACAGCAGCATGCTCCACTCCTCCAGTAGTTCCGTAATTACGGAATTCTAGAGAAGTGGAGCTCTGTTGTCAGGCGGTCGTCAGCGCAAGCTGGGGTCCAGCGCGAGCGTCACCCCGGCCGCGCTGGCCTCCGAGCGCGGGATGTTCCGCTCGGTGACCGGCAGCCGGCCGTCCAGCGCGTCCAGCACGCCCCGCTCGACCAGCGGGAACGCCTCGGAGGTCGGCACGTCCCGGCCGAGCTCGGCGGACAGCGAGGTGGTGCCCGCGTCGCTGATGCCGCACGGCACGATCCGGTCGAACTCGCGCAGGTCGGCGTTGCAGTTCAGCTCCAGCCCGTGCATCGTGATGCCGCGCTGCACGCGGATGCCGATCGCGGCGATCTTGCGCTCCGGGCGGCCGTCGGCGGCGGGCAGCCACACCCCGCTGCGGCCCTCGACGCGGCCGGCCTCCAGCCCGAACTGGTCGCACACCCAGATCAAGCCCTGCTCGATCCGGCGCACGTAGTCGACCACGTCGATCGGGTCGGTCAGCTCGACGATCGGGTAGCCGACGATCTGCCCCGGGCCGTGCCAGGTGATCTTGCCGCCGCGGTCGACGTCGATGACCGGGGTGCCGTCGGTGGGCCGGTCCTCCGGGGCGGTGCGCTTGCCCGCCGTGTAGACCGAGGGGTGCTCCAGCAGCAGCATGGTGTCCGGGTTCCGCCCCTCGGCCCGCCCGGACGCCAGCTCCCGCTGCAGGTCCCAGGCGGAGAGGTAATCGATGGTTCCCAGGTAGCGCACGTCAACGGGGTCCGAAGAGGCGCGGCACGAAGAATTCGCACGACTCACGCGGGTCAGGCTACGCCTGCGTCCGCCGCGGCCGAAGCAGCCGCGACTGCGGGGTGCACCACGTCCTCACCCGACTGCGGCGGCCAGGGCCGCGCCGATCGCCGGGTGCTGGAAGGAGAACCCGTGCGACTCCAGGACCGTGGGCACCGCGCGCTGCCCGGCCAGCACCTGGTCGGCCAGCTCGCCGAGCGCGAGGCGCAGCGCGAAGGCCGGCACGACCCACGGCGCGGGGCGGCCCAGCGCCTCGCCGAGCGCCTTGGTGAACTCCGCGTTGGTCACCGGGTCGGGTCCGGTGAGGTTCACCGGGCCGGAGACCTCGGGGTGCTCCAGCACGAACCGGATCGCCGCCACCTCGTCGTCCAGCGAGATCCACGGCACGTACTGCGTGCCGTCGCCCAACCGCCCGCCCAGGAGCAGCCGGAACAGCGGGCGGAGCCGGCCGAGCAGCCCGCCCGACGGGGCCACCACCAAGCCGGTGCGCAGCAGCACCACCCGGGCACCCGCCTCCGCTGCGGGCGCGGTCGCGGCCTCCCAGCGCCGGCACAGGTCGGCCAGGAAGTCCTCACCCGGCGGGGCCGCCTCGGTCACCGGCTGCGAACCGGTGTCGCCGTAGTAGCCGACCGCCGAGCCGTTGGCGAGCACCGGGACCCCGGCCTCGGCCACCGCCCGGGCCAGCACCTCGGTCGGGCGGACCCGCGAGCGCACCAGCAGCCGCTTGCGCTCCGGGGTCCACCGCGCGTCGCCGACGCCCGCGCCGCAGAGGTTCACCACCGCGTCCGCGCCGTCCAGCGCGTCGGCGTCCAACCACCCGGCCTCGGGGTCCCACCCCCGCTCGTCCGGCGCGGCCGGGCTCCGCCGCACCAGCCGGACCACCTCGTGCTCGGCCGCGCGCAACCCGGCCACCAGGGACGTGCCGATCAGACCGGACGAACCGGCCACCACCACCCGCATGCTCGCATCGTGCCGCACCGGTCGGCCCGGAGCGACCTCCCCGACCGGGACAGGCACGGGACGACGAACGGCCGCCCACCGCGAGCGGTGAGCGGCCGTTCCTCGCTGGTCGGGTCAGAGACCCAGGTCGGCCTCGAAGGCGCCCTCCTCCAGCCGCTGCTTGAGCGTGGTCAGGAAGCGGGCGGCGTCCGCACCGTCGACCAGGCGGTGGTCGTAGGACAGCGCCAGGTACACCATCGAGCGGATCGCGATGGTGTCGCCGCCGTTCTCGTCGGCGACCACGACCGGGCGCTTGACGACCGCGCCGGTGCCGAGCATGCCCACCTGCGGCGGGTTCAGGATCGGCGTGTCGAACAGCGCGCCGCGGCTGCCGGTGTTGGTGATGGTGAAGGTGCCACCGGACAGCTCGTCGGGCTTGATCTTGTTGTTGCGGGTCCGCGCCGCCAGGTCGGCGATCTTGCGGGCCAGCCCGCCGAGGTTGAGGTCCCCGGCGTCGTGGATCACCGGCGAGACCAGACCGCGCTCGGTGTCCACGGCGATCGAGAGGTGCTCGGCGCCGTGGTAGGTGACTTCCTTGGTCTCGTCGTTGATCGAGGCGTTCAGCTTCGGGTGCAGCTTCAGCGCCTCGGCCGTCGCCTTGGCGAAGAACGGCAGGAACGACAGCTTGACGCCCTCGGCCGCCTCGAAGCTGGCCTTGGCGCGCTCCCGCAGCCGGGCGATGCGGGTCACGTCGACCTCGATCACCGTGGTCAGCTGCGCAGCGGTCTGCAGCGACTCCACCATCCGGCTGGCCAGCAGCTGCCGCAGGCGCGACATCTTCTGCGTGGTGCCGCGCAGCGCCTTGGCCTCCTCCGACGGCTCCACCGCCGGAGCGCTCGGCGTGGCGGCCGACGGAGCCGGCTGCTCGGCCGGGGCCGGCGCGGACTTCTTGGCGTCGATGGCGGCCTGCACGTCCTGCTTGCGGATCCGGCCGCCGACACCGCTGCCCTTGATGGTGGACAGGTCGATGCCGTGCTCGTTGGCCAGCTTGCGCACCAGCGGCGTCACGTACGGGGTGGTGCCGGACGGTGCCGCGTCGGTCTGCGCCGGAGCGGCCGGGGCCGGGGCAGCGGCGGGCGCCGGGGCCGGGGCCGCGGGCGCGGCCGGAGCCGACGGAGCAGCCGCCTGCGGGGCCTGCGGCTCGGCGGCCTGCGGAGCCGGGGGCTCGGGGGCCGGCTGCTGCGGCGCCGCGGCCGGGGCCGCCTCCGCGGAGCCGATCACGGCGAGCTTGGCGCCGACCTCGACGGTGTCGTCCTCGTTGGCCGCGATCTCCAGCAGGGTGCCCGCCGCCGGGGACGGGATCTCGGTGTCGACCTTGTCGGTGGAGACCTCGAGCAGGGGTTCGTCGACCTCGACGGTGTCGCCGACCTGCTTGAGCCACCGGGTGATGGTGCCCTCGGTGACGCTCTCACCGAGCGCGGGCATGGTCACGTCGGTGCCCTGCGCGCCGCCGGCCGGGGCGGCGGGCGCCGGAGCGGGCTGGGCCGGGGCGGGCTGCTCGGCGGCGGGGGCCGGTTCCTCGGCGGCCGGGGCGGGCTGCTCGGCCGGGGCGGGCGCCGACGCCTCGCTGGCGTCGCCGATCACGGCGAGCTCGGCGCCGATCTCGACCGTGTCGTCCTCCTTGGCGATGATCCGCTGCAGCACGCCTGCGGCGGGCGACGGGATCTCGGTGTCGACCTTGTCGGTGGAGACCTCGAGCAGGGGTTCGTCGACCTCGACGGTGTCACCCTCCTGCTTGAGCCACCGGGTGATCGTGCCTTCGGAGACGCTCTCGCCGAGCGCCGGCATCTGGACGGAGAAGGCCATCTCTCTGCTGACTCCTCGTGGGTGTGGCGGGGTGCCTGGCTGACTGCGGAGCCGACGTCAGCCGTGCACGTGCAGCGGCTTGCCGGCCAGGGCGAGGTGCGCCTCGCCCAGGGCTTCGGTCTGGGTCGGGTGGGCGTGCACCAGCGGAGCGACGTCCTCCGGCAGCGCTTCCCAGTTGTAGATCAGCTGCGCCTCGCCGATGAGCTCACCGACGCGGTCGCCGACCAGGTGCAGGCCGACGACGGGGCCGTCGGGCACGCGGACCAGCTTGACCGCGCCTTGGGTCTTGAGGATCTGGCTCTTGCCGTTGCCGGCCAGGTCGTAGGTGAAGGTCTGCACCGAGCCGTACTGCTCCTTGGCGGCGGCCTCGGTCAGGCCCACCGAGGCGACCTCGGGGTGGCAGTAGGTCACGCGCGGGATGCCGGCCTCGTCGATGGGCTGCGGGTTGAGCCCGGCGATGTCCTCGGCGATGAAGATGCCCTGCTGGAAGCCGCGGTGCGCCAGCTGCAGGCCCGGCACGATGTCACCGACCGCGTAGACGCCCGGCAGGTTGGTGCGCAGGCGCTCGTCGGTGCGGACGAAGCCGCGCTCCAGGTGCACCCCGGCCTCTTCGAAGCCGTGGCCCGCGGTGTTCGGGCCGCGGCCGACCGCGACCAGCAGCACGTCGGCGTCGAGGATGTCGCCGTTCTCCAGGCTGACCGTGACCCCGGAGTCGGTCTGCTCGGCGCCGGTGAACTTCACACCGGTCTTGAAGGTGATGCCGCGCTTGCGGAAGGCCCGCTCCAGGCGCTTGGAGACGAACTCGTCCTCGTTGGGCACCAGGTGCGGCAGGGCCTCGACGATGGTCACGTCGGCGCCGAAGGAGCGCCAGACGCTGGCGAACTCCACGCCGATCACGCCGCCGCCCAGCACCACGACCTTCTTCGGCACGAAGTCGAGGTTGAGCGCCTGCTCGCTGGTGATGATCCGCCCGCCCAGCTCCAGGCCGGGCAGCGTCTTGGAGTAGGAACCGGTGGCCAGCACCACGTTCTTGCCGGTGTAGCGGGTGCCGTTCACCTCGACGGTGTTGGCGTCGACCAGGGTGCCCGCGCCCTCGACCAAGGTCACCTTGTGCGCCTTGGCCAGGCCCTGCAGCCCCTTGTACAGGCCGGCGATGATGCCGTCCTTGTACTTGTTGACGCCGTCGATGTCGATGCCCTCGAGGGCGGTCTTCACGCCGAACTGGTCGGCATCGCGCGCGGAGTCGGCGACCTCCGCGGCGTGCAGCAGCGCCTTGGTCGGGATGCAGCCTCGGTGCAGGCAGGTGCCACCGAGCTTGTCCTTTTCGACCAGGACGACGGACAGGCCTAGCTCGGCTGCGCGGAAGGCGCAGGCGTAGCCGCCCGAACCGCCACCGAGAATGACTAGATCGGCGGACGTGTCGGTCACTTCGCACTCCTCGACAGGCATCGTGGACTCGCTGACAGCGCTTCACCGGACCGGATGGTCGGTCACGGGCACCTGGGAGCCATCTTGTCACCACGGGACACGCCGACGCGACGTGGGCTGGGTGATCTGCACTGCATCGCGCCGCGGGGGAGCCCGGGTGAATTTGACACGTCCCCCACACCAGTGATGGCACCATCGGTCGCAGGCTGCTGTTCGGATGTCGACTGGAGGCGAAGCGCAGTGGGCCTCTTCGACCGGTTCCGCAGGCGCCGTGCCGGTGAGGTGCGCGGCGCGACCTCGGCGGACGTCGAGCACCTGACCACCTGGGCCCAGCAGCACCGAGGGGTCGAGGCCTACCTGGAACCGCGCACCACGGTCACCGAGACGACGCTGATGCTCATCGCGCACGACGGTGAGTGGACCCGCCGCCGCGTGGACGGCCCGGCCGGGGCGCACCGGCTGACCCGCAAGCTCGGCATCCCGCTCTACGAGGTGGCCAAGGTCGGCTACCCGCAGCGCATGCGCGACTACCAGGCCCGCCAGCGCATCCTCCGGGAGCGTCAGCGCCGCGCCGCCGACGAGGGCTGACCGCGCTCAGTTCGCGATCCGCGTGGTCGGCGAGCAGTGCACCGGGAAGTTCACCGCCTTGGCGATGTAGCAGAGCTCGTGGGCGCGTTCGTGGAGCGCTTCGGCCACGTCGACGCTGGCGCGGTCGGCCACCGTGACCGCCGGGGCGAGCTCGACGGACTCGAACTGGCCGGTGCCGTCCGGGTTCTCCGTGAGGATGCCGCGGGCCTGGTCGTGGTAGCCGGTGACCACGACGCCGCTGTCCGCCGCCAGGTGCAGGAACCACAGCATGTGGCACTGCGACAGCGAGGCGACCAGCAGTTCCTCGGGGTTGTAGCGGTCGGCGTCGCCCAGGAAGACCGGGTCGGCGGAGGCGTCGATGGCGCTCTTGCCGTCCGCGCGCACCTCATGGGTGCGCTCGTAGCTGCGGTAGGAGCTGGTGCCCTGGCCGGTGTTGCCGGTCCACACCACGTCGACCTGGTAGCCGTGCCGGGCCGTCTTCGGCGAGGCCGGTGTCGATTCGGTCATCACCCCATCGTTCCATCGACCGGGGGTGCCGTGGTGATCCCCGTGCGTTCCGCGTCACAAATGCGCCACGGGTGGGAACGCCTCCCCCCTCCCGGCGGGCGCCCCGGGCCGCCGCGCGGACCCGGAGCGCCCCGCGGAGGTCAGCCGTGGTCGGCGATGTCCGCGAGGACCGCGGCCAGGGTGCGGACCGGGACGCCGGTGCCGCCCTTCGGGGTGTAGCCCCACGGACCGGAGCTGTTGTACGCCGGACCCGCGATGTCGATGTGCGCCCACTCCACGCCGTCGGCCACGAACTCCCGGAGGAAGACGCCCGCCGCGAGCATGCCGCCCCAGCGGTGCCCGGTGATGTTGGCCAGGTCGGCGAGCTTGGAGTCCAGGTCGCTGCGCAGCTCCTCGGGCAGCGGCATCGGCCAGCCGCCCTCACCGACGGCCTGCGACAGCCGCGCCACCCGGTCGCGGAACTCGTCGCTGCCCATCACGCCCGGCGTGCGCTTGCCCAGCGCCACGACCTGCGCGCCGGTCAGCGTGGACGTCTCGATGAGGTAGTCCGGCTCGTCCTCGCACGCGCGGGTGATCGCGTCGACCAGGACCAGCCGGCCCTCGGCGTCGGTGTTGAGCACCTCGACGGTCTTGCCGCCGTACATGGTCAGCACGTCGCCGGGGCGGTAGGCGGTGCCGGAGGGCATGTTCTCGGCCATCGGCACGGTCGCGGTGATGTCCAGCGGGTAGTTCAGCCGGGCCGCCAGCACCATGGTGGCGACCACCGACGCCGCACCGGACATGTCCGAGGTCATCTCCTCCATGCCGGGGCCCGGCTTGATCGAGATGCCGCCGGTGTCGAAGGTGATGCCCTTGCCGACCAGCGCGACCTTCTTGGCGGCCTTCGGCCCCTTGTGCCGCAGGCGCACCAGCCGCGGCGGGCGGGACGAGCCCGAGCCGACGCCGAGGATGCCGCCGAAGCCCTGCTTGCGCAGCGCGGCGTCGTCGAGCACCTCGACCTCGAGGCCGACGGAGCGGCCGAGCTCGCTGGCCCGCTCGGCGAAGGACGCCGGGTACAGGTCGTTGGGCGGGGTGTTGATCAGGTCGCGCGCGGTGTTGACCGCCTCGCCGATCGCGGTGGCGCCCTTGAGCGCGTGCACGTTGGCGTCCGCCTTGGCGTCGTCGACCACGAACTCCACTTCGGACACCGGGGCGTCACCGGAGTTCGACTTGTAGCCGGTGAAGGCGTACGCGCCCAGCACGGTGCCCTGCACCGCGGCCGACAGGTCCACAGCGGACAGCGTGGTGGCGGCACGCTCCACACCGGTCAGCGCGCGGGCGGCCGCACCGGACGCGCGGCGCACCTGCTCGCCGGTCGGCCCGTCGGTGCCCACCTTGCCCAGTCCGGTCGCGACCAGGACCGAGGCGCGGAACTTCCCGCCGGCGGGCAGCTTGACGACCTCGTCCCCCTTCCCGGTGGCGCCCAGCGAGGTCAGCACCTGGCGCAGGTCTCCGTCGAACGCCGCGGCGACCTGCTCGGTGCCGGGCGCGAGCTGCAGGCCGTCGCCGTCCTGCACGGTGCCGACGATGAGCGCGTCCACGGCCAGCTTGGTCACCGCGGTGTCGGTGAGCGTGAGTTTCGGGGTTGTCACTGGTCATCCTCCGTTGAAGCTGCCGCGCCGGAATAGGGGTCCGTTCGCACTCTAGAACGCGGCGCGCTGGAGGATCCGACCAGGACGGTGCTGCGGGGCGCCGTCCTACGCTGGGACGCAGTGCAGCGCGCTGTCCACCGACAGGTGGCTGCACCGTCTGTGTTCGTCTGCGAGGGTGGTCAGGTGGCCCAACAGGTGGAATCGAGCGGCCGGCTGTCCTCGGGCGCCGGAGCGGTCCCGCTGGTGCTCAGCGGGATGCTCGGTGCCGGTGTGCTCGTAGGACCGTCGCCCGCGGCAGCCGCGGCCGGGATGTGGTCGCCGTTCGGGCTGCTGGTCGCGGTGCTGACCGCGGCCTGCGCGGCCTCGGCGACCGCGCACCAGGCGGCCGCCTACCGCGGGCCCGCACCGGCCGACGCGTGCGTCCGGGGACGGATGGGCCTGCTGCCCGCGCGCGTCGCCGCCAGCGCGCACCTGGCCGGGCAGGTCGCCGCCCTGGCCGCGGTCGCGCGCGTGCTGGGGGACTTCCTGCTGCCCGGCTCGGCGCCGGTGGTGGCCTCGGTGGCGGTCCTGCTCGTGGTGCTCGCGGCGACGACCGGACTGCGGATCCGCGGGGCCGCGGCGTGGACGTGGCTGGTGCTGACCGGCGCGGTGCTGGGCCTGGTGGTCGTCACGTGCTTCGCCATCGACCCCGTCCCGCCGCTGCCGGCCGGCGCCGCGCCCGAGGACAGCGCGGTGGGCATCACCGGGGCGGCCGGGGTGCTGTTCTTCGCCTTCCTCGGCTTCGAGCGGCTGACCTCGCCGGCCGAGGGCCGCGACCGGGTCCCGCCGGCAGTGGTCAAGCGCGGTGTCGTGGTGTCGTTCGCCGTGGTCAGCGCAGTGCTGGCGGTGGTGACGGCGGCGCTGGTGCACCAGCTCGGCTGGTCGCGGCTGGCGCTGTCGCCGACCCCGGTCCGTGACGTCCTGGCCGCCGCGGCGGCGTCCGAGCTCGCGCCGCTGGTCGGCGCCGGTGCCGCGGTGGCGCTGCTCCCGGTGCTGCTGGCCGCGCTGGAGTCCGCCCGGTCCACGGCGCTGGGCCTGGTGCGGGACGGGGACCTGCCGCGCGGGCTGGAGCGGCGCAGCCGCGCGGGCACGCCCTTCCTGGTGGACGTCGGCGTCGGGGTCGCCGCGGTCGCGGTCGCGCTGCTGGTCGAGCCCGTGGCGGCGATGGCCTTCGCCTCGTGCAGCCTGCTGGTGCACTGCGCCTTCGCCAACGCCGGAGCCCGGTTGCTGCTGGCCGACGAGGGCGGCTGGCCGATGCGCGCGGCCTGCCTGGGCATGGGGCTCTCCGTCGTCATCGCGATGAGCATGCCGATTTCTGCGATGCTTGCAACGCTTGTTGTCGTTGTTGTCGGTCCTTTGGCGACGGGAGGTGTGTCCCGTCGCTGGAGATGAGGCGGGTCATGCTGAACGCGAACGTGGGCACCCTTCCGTTGCAACCCATACGAGAACCGGTCTGGCTCCCCGGCGAGGAAGCGCTCTACAGCTTCTGGCGTCTTGACGGCTCGCTGGGCACCGTCCACCCCGCACGGGTCGTCGAGGACGACGGCGACCAGATGCTGTGCTGGGTCCTGGACGGCACCCCGATCCGGATCACCACCTCGCCGGACGGCCGTGCGCCGCGCGAGATGCCGCTGCACGAGCGCTTCAACGGCCCGCGGGTGCCCGCGAAGTCGACCTGGCGCGGCACCTCGACGCTGCGCCTGGTCTACGAGCACCGGTGGGCGTCGGTGTGGTGGTTCTTCGACGCCGACGGGACCTTCCGCAACTGGTACGTCAACCTCGAGGTGCCGCTCGGCCGCGACGAGCTGGGCGTGCGGCGCGTGGACGGCGTGCTGGACGTCGAGGTGTTCCCGGACGGGTCGTGGCAGTGGAAGGACGAGAACGAGCTGGCCGACGCGATGGCCGCCGGCCGGTTCGACCGCTGGCACCTCAAGCGGTTGCGGGCCGAGGGCGAGCGGATGATCGCGCTCGCCGAAGCGCGGCTGTTCCCGTTCGACGGGACCCACTGCGACGCCCGGCCCGATCCGAAGTGGGCGCTGCCGTCCCTGCCGGACGGACTGCTGCGGGACTGACCGGGTCAGGACACCGAGACGAACAGCAGCACCACGATGAGCGCGACCAGGGCACCGACCCCGCCGACCGAGCTGCCACGCAGGTCCTTCGGGAAGAACACCTGGTGCTTGCCGCGCCACCAGAACGCCCACCCGACGGCGCCGGCCAGGCCGAGGACCAGTCCGAACACGTCGAGCCAGGCGTAGCCGAGCGCCACGAGCAAGCCGCCACCCAGGGGCAGCAGCGCCGCCAGGGTGGCGGCCAGCGCGTCTTGCGACACCGTGGTGGGGACCGGAGCGGGAGCCTGCTGGTTCATGAGCACATCATAGAGCCCGGTACGCGGAGTTCCGGGAGGTTTCGCGTCACGCTCGGTGGCGCCCGGGGCGCGGCGCGTGATCGGAAGCCGGACAGTTGGATGACCAACGTACGATGATCCGGTTTCCACTGTTCGAGAGGGCGCGATACGGTACGCGCATGACTGAAGCGCTGTCTTTCACCCGGACCACCAACCCGCAACCGGCCAGCGACGAGCGGCGTGCGGAAGTATTGGCCAATCCGGGGTTCGGACGGCACTTCACCGACCACATGGTGACCATCCGCTGGACCGAGGACCGTGGCTGGCACGACGCCCGCGTCGAGCCCTACCACTCGCTCGAGCTGGACCCGGCGACCTCCGTCCTGCACTACGCGCAGGCGATCTTCGAGGGCCTCAAGGCCTACCGGCAGCCCGACGGTTCCATCGCGGCGTTCCGGCCGGACGCCAACGCGCGGCGGTTCCGGGACTCCGCCAAGCGGATCGCGATGGCCGAGCTGCCGGAAGAGCTGTTCCTCGAGTCCTTGCGCCAGCTGGTCGCGGTGGACGGTGCCTGGGTGCCCAGCGGCGGGGAGAGCTCGCTCTACTTCCGGCCGTTCATGATCGCCACTGAGGTCGGCCTGGGGGTCAACAACCCGTCCAACGCCTACCTGTACGCCGTGATCGCCTCGCCGTCCGGCTCGTACTTCTCCGGCGGCATCAAGCCGGTCACCGTGTGGCTGAGCCACGAGTACGTGCGCGCGGCGCCCGGTGGCACCGGTGCGGCCAAGTTCGCGGGCAACTACGCCGCGTCCTTCGCCGCGCAGGCCGAGGCCGTCAAGCAGGGCTGCGACCAGGTGGTCTGGCTCGACGCGTGCGAGCGGCACGTGGTCGAGGAGATGGGCGGCATGAACCTGTTCTTCGTGTTCGGCTCCGGCGCCGACGCCCGTCTGGTGACTCCCGAGCTCAGCGGCAGCCTGCTGCCCGGCGTGACCCGCTCGTCGCTGCTGGAGCTGGGGCGTGAGCTCGGCATGCAGGTCGAGGAGCGCAAGGTGACGGTCGAGGAGTGGGAGAAGAAGGCCGCGACCGGCGAGCTCACCGAGGTCTTCGCCTGCGGCACCGCGGCGGTGATCACCCCGGTCGGCCACGTCAAGCACCGCGACGGTGAGTTCACCATCGCCGACGGCGGGCCGGGCGAGATCACGATGAAGCTGCGCGAGAAGCTCACCGGCATCCAGCACGGCACGGTGGCGGACACCCACGGCTGGATGACCAAGCTCGGCTGACCCCGGGACCCCGATCCGCGTGGGGGTCGGGTCGTGAGTGCGTGAGCCGGTTGCAGGCGGCTTGCGCACTCACGAGCCCCCGGTCAGGTGAGGGCGGCGCCGACGAGGACCGTCGTGGTGGCGAGTTCGGAGGCCGCGCCGAGGACGTCGCCGGTGATCCCGCCGAAGCGCCGCTGGACGTGGTGGGTGAGGGCGAGCAGCAGCCCCGCGGCCACGGCGACCGCGAGCGCCACGCGCCAGTCGACGGCGACCGCCGCCGCGAGCAGCACCAGCCACCAGGCCGCGACGAGCCACGTCGGCTGGCTGCCCGCCACCAGCGCGCCCATGCCCTCCGGGCGGGCGGACAGCACGCCCCGCCGGCAGCACAGCACGAAGCCCGCCCGGCCGACCGCGCACGCCAGGACGAGCACCAGCGGGTCGGCGGAGACCTCGGCGAGGCTCACCGCCTGCACACCCAGCACCAGCACCAGCGCGACCACCGCGAACGGGCCCGCGCCGCCGTCGCGCATCACGGCCAGCGCGCGCTCCGGCGGTCCGTAGCAGCCCAGGCCGTCCACCGTGTCGGCCAGCCCGTCCACGTGCATGCCCCGGGTGACCAGCACCAGCACCGCCACGGTCAGCAGCCCGGCCAGCAGCGGGGGCGCACCGAGCGCGGACAGCCCCCACAGCGCCAGCGCGCCGGTCCCGCCCACCAGTGCGCCGACCAGGGGAGCGGCGGCGATCGCCTGGCGGCAGGTGGCGTCGTCGACGCGGCCGGCGCGCACCGGCAGCACGCTCAGCCACGAAACGGCCAGGCGGAGGCCGTCCGGGGTCACGACTTCGGGCCGGTGGCCTCGGCTCCGGTCGGGCCGCCGACACCGGCTTCGGCGAACGTCGCCATCTCGCCCAGCACCCGCGTCGCGGCCATCACCACCGGCAGCGCGGTCAGCGCCCCGGAGCCCTCACCCAGCCGCATCTGCAGGTCCAGCACCGGCGTCAGGTCGAGGTGGTCGAGCACCAGCGGCCCGCCCGGCTCGGCGGAGCGGTGCCCGGCCAGCCACCACTGCCGCGCGCCCGGCGCGAGCTCCTCGGCCACCAGCGCGGCCGCGCCCACCACGACGCCGTCCAGCAGCACGGGCGTGCGGCGGACCGCGGCCTGGGCGAGGAACCCGGTGAGCGCGGCGATGTCGGCTCCGGCGGAGGTGCGCAGCAGCGCCACCGGGTCGTCGAGCACCTTGCGGGCCCGGCGCAGCGCGTCGCGGATCGCCGCGGTCTTGCGCATCCAGGCGTTGTCGTCGATGCCGGTGCCGCGGCCGACGACCGCCACCGGCTCGGTCCCGGTGAGCGCCGCGATGAGCACCGCGGCGGGCGTGGTGTTGCCGATGCCCATGTCGCCGGCGATGAGCAGGTCGGCGCCGGAGTCGATCTCCTCGTCGGCGATGGTCCGCCCCGCGGTGAGCGCGGCCCGCACCTCGGCGTCGGTGAGGGCGTCCTCGCGGTCGATGGCCCCGGAGGAGCGCCGGACCTTGTGCGCGCTGACCACCGGCGGGGTGTCGGCGTTGACGGCCATGTCCACGACCCGCACGGTCGCGCCCGCAGCGGCGGAGAGCACGTTGACCGCGGCACCGCCGGCCAGGAAGTTCGAGACCATCTGGCTGGTCACCTCGCTGGGGTAGGCGGAGACGCCGTGCTCGGCGACGCCGTGGTCCCCGGCGAAGACGACGACCCGCGGGCGGGTGAACGGCCGCGGCGGGCAGAGCCCCTGCCGGGCGGCGACCCAGACCCCCAGCTCCTCCAGCCGTCCCAGCGAGCCCGCGGGCTTGGTCAGCTGCTCGTGCCGGGCGACCGCCTGGCGCTGGGCCTGCTCGTCCGGGGCAGGCACCGCCGGGAAGCTGATCTCGTTCTGGTCGGGCAAGCGAACCTCCGTGTCGATGTCAGCGCAGTCGGAGCGGGAGACCGGCGACGAGCAGGACGACCTCGTCGCACACCTCGGCCAGCCGGGCGTTGAGCGCCCCGAGCTCGTCCCGGAACAGCCTCCCAGACCGGGTGGCCGGGACGACGCCCAACCCGACCTCGGCGGAGACGACCACCAGCCGTCCGGCGCAGCCGGTGACGGCGTCGACCAGCTCGGCGCACCGCCCGGCCACGACCTCCATCGCGGCCGCGTCCCGGTCCCAGGCCCCGGCGTCGTCGAGCACCCCGGTCAACCAGGTGGCGAGGTCGTCGACCAGCACGGACGAACCGGCGGGAGCCTCCGCCAGCACCCGGCACAGCGACTCGGTGTCCGGCGCCTCCGCGGTCCGCCAGTGGTCCGGCCGCCGGGCGACGTGGGCGGCGATCCGCTCGTCCCACTCGCGGTCGCCCTCGACCCGCCGGGCGGTGGCCACGTAGGTGACCGCCGCGTCCCCGTCGACGAGCCCTTCGGCGTGCGCGGACTTGCCGGACCGCGCCCCACCGAGCACCAACGTGCGCACCACGGGCCCCGATCAGCTGAGCTTGGCGATGTCCTTGGGGGTGTAGCGGGGGCGCGGGACGCGGAGCTTGCGGATCTGCATCGCCCGGGTGAAGGCGTACCAGCCCAGGGCGAAGGACCCGTCCTTGGCGTCCGGGAACTTGGCGCGGACGCGCTTGTTGACGTAGCGGCCCAGCATGGTGCCCTCGACGATCATCATGATCAGCAGGGCCATGCAGAACAGGGTCGCGTACTGCTGCACCAGGAGGTTCTGCGACAGGGTGCTGACGAACACCACCAGCACCAGCGGCATGAAGAGGCCCATCAGGTGGCGCCGGGTGTCGACCAGGTCGCGGACGTAGGCGCGCACCGGGCCCTTGTCGCGGGGCATCAGGTAGCGGTCGTCGCCCTGCATCATCCGCTCGCGCCGCTCCCGGGCGGCGGCGCGCCGCTCCTCCTTGTTGGCGCGCGCACGCTTGATCGCCTCGCGCTGCGTCTTCGGCGGCGGCGGGACCGGGCCGCGGCGCCGCCCCTCGGCGTCCCGGCGCTTCGGGGTGGGGCGCCCCTTCTTGGGAGTGTGGTTGGGGGCGTGCTCCGCTGAGGACTGGGCAGCCTCGTTCTCAGACTCCGGGCTGTCGGCCTGCTCAGTGCTGCTGCGGCGAAGGAACCTCACCCCAACAGGGTAAGGTACGCCCGATTTCCTGCGGTTTCCTGGATCACCCCCCGGCGGCGCCGGGGTGGTGTTCGGTGTGCATCGCCGCAGGTCAGAGAGCCTTCGTCGTGCGGGTGGTGCTCGGCCCGCGCCACGGGGGAGGGCGCGTCCCCTCTCCGTCGGGCCCGAGGAGTGGGTCGTGCCACGTCACGCCAGCTCGGCGACCCGCTGTGCCACCATGGGACGTGGACACACGGCACGTCCCCGGGTCCGCCCGTGGGAATAGGCTGGTCCGGTCCGCGGTTGCACCACAGGCCGGAATCGGATGAGCGAGACCTCTAGGGAGAGTCCATGACCGCCCCGAACACCACGACCGAGAGCGAGGCGCCCGCCCACGGTGTCACGTTGACCGACGCGGCGGCCAAGAAGGCCAAGGCCCTGCTGGAGCAGGAGGGTCGCGACGACATGCACCTGCGCATCGCCGTCCAGCCGGGTGGCTGTGCGGGGCTGCGGTACCAGCTCTTCTTCGACGAGCGCACCCTCGACGGCGACGCGCGGCGGGAGTTCGACGGCCTGGGCGTCGTCGTCGACCGGATGAGCGCCCCGTACCTGGAGGGCGCGGTCATCGACTTCGTCGACTCCATCGAGAAGCAGGGCTTCACCATCGACAACCCGAACGCGGGCGGGTCGTGCGCCTGCGGCGACTCGTTCCACTGAGCGGGCGAGCCGATCTGGCACGAGGCCGGTACCCCCTCCGGGGTGCCGGCCTCCTCGCTCTTCCGGAGGTGTGCGTCCGCCGGTGACCCGCGGCCCGGGCCGCCGGCGCGCGACCGTCAGCGGTTGACGATCCGGACCGTCTCGTCGCCGAGGGTGACCTCGTCGCCCGCGGTCACCTGCTTGCCGCGGCGGGTCTCGACCTCGCCGTTGACCTGCACCAAGCCCTCCTCCAGAACTTCCTTCGCCTCCGCGCCGTGCTCGACCAGTCCCGCCAGCTTCAGCAGCTGGCCGAGCCGGATCGCGCCGTCCCGGATCTCCACTTCGCGCATGCGCCCATTGTCCGCGGCCGCGCGCGGCGGCCGGGCACCCCTGGTGGCGCTACGCTCGGTGCGCGTCCGATCACCAGCTGCGACATCCCGGAGGTCGCCGTGCCCGTCGCCGTCACCGGAAGCATCGCCACCGACCACCTGATGCACTTCCCCGGCCGGTTCACCGACCAGCTCGTCGCCGGCAACCTGGAGCAGGTCTCGCTGAGCTTCCTGGTCGACGACCTCGTGGTGCGGCGGGGCGGGGCCGCGGCCAACATCGCCTTCGCGCTGGGCCTGCTGGGGCAGCGGCCGGTGCTCATCGGGGCGGTCGGTGACGACTTCGCCGACTACCGCTCCTGGCTGGAGCGCAACGGCGTGGACTGCTCGGGCGTGCACGTCTCGGAGGTCGCGCACACCGCCCGCTTCGTGTGCACCACCGACGAGGAGTTCAACCAGATCGCGTCGTTCTACACGGGCGCGATGGCCGAGGCGCGCAACGTCGAGCTGGCCCCGGTGATCGAGCGCGCCGGCGTGGACCTGGTGCTGGTCGGCCCGAACGACCCGCTGGCGATGCTGCGGCACGTCGACGAGTGCCGCCAGCGCGGCTACCCGTTCGCCAGCGACCCGTCGCAGCAGCTGGCCCGGTTGGACGGCGAGCAGGTGCGGCAGGTGGTCGACGGCGCGGAGTACCTGTTCACCAACGAGTACGAGTGGGGCCTGCTGCTGCAGAAGACCGGGTGGACCGAGGCCGACGTGCGGGAGCTTGTCGGCGTCCGGATCACCACGCTCGGCGCGAAGGGCGCGGAGGTCGTCGGTCGCGACGGCGTGCGGTTGCACGTGCCCGCGGTGCCGGACCGCGGCCGGGTCGACCCGACGGGGGTGGGCGACGGGTTCCGGGCGGGCTTCCTCGCCGGGGTGCAGAGCGGGCTGTCCTGGGAGCGGGCCGCGCAGCTCGGGTCGCTGGTCGCGGTGCACGTCCTGGAGGTGACCGGGACGCAGGAGTGGTCGCTGGACCACGGTCGTGCGCTGCGCCGCTTCACCGACGCCTACGGGGCCGCCGCGGCGGCGGACGTGGCCCCGATGTTGTCGTAGTCCTGCAAATTTTTGCAAGCATTGGAGCAGCTCACCTCTGGTTCCGATGGCGGATTGACTTGACGCGCGCAAGAAAATGTGATTGATGACGACCCCACACGTCGGTGCAGGGAGGTTGTCATGCGATTGGCCTTGCTCGCGCTCTCCGCGGCGATCGGCGGCACCGCGCTGGTGCCCGCCGCGACCGCGGGAGTGCCCACCGCCGCTCCGGTGAGCGGCCCCATCGTCCAGATGTTCCAGTGGCCGTGGGAGTCCATCGCGCGGGAGTGCACGGACTTCCTGGGGCCGAGGGGGTTCGGCGCCGTCCAGGTGTCGCCGCCGCAGGAGCACGTCGTCCTCGCCGACCAGGGCCACCCCTGGTACCAGGACTACCAACCGGTCAGCTACCAGCTGGAGAGCCGCCGCGGCAGCCGCGAGCAGTTCGCCGAGATGGTGCGGACCTGCAACGCCGCGGGCGTGGAGATCTACGCCGACGCGGTGGTCAACCACATGACCGGCAGCGGTTCGGCCGGCAGCGGGCCGGGCAGCGGCGGCTCGACCTACGAGAAGTACGACTACCCGGGCATCTACTCCGACCCCGACTTCCACGGCTGCCGCCGCGACATCGCCGACTACGAGGACAAGTGGGAGGTGCGCAACTGCGAGCTGGTCGGGCTCGCCGACCTGGCCACCGAGTCCGACCACGTGCGCAGCAGGCTGACCGCCTACCTCGACGACCTGGTGGGACTGGGGGTCTCCGGGTTCCGGGTGGACGGCGTCAAGCACATGCCGCCGGAGGACGTCGGCGCGATCTTCGGCGCGGTGCGCGACCTCCCCGAGGGCGGCCGCCCCTACGTCTTCCAGGAGGTGATCGCCGACGGCACCACGACCGGCGGCGAGTACACCGGCAACGGCGACGTCACCGAGTTCGGCTACTACGGCGTGGTGGCCAACGCCTTCCGGGACGGGGCGCTGGCGCAGCTGGCGAACCTGCCGGAGCGGATGGAGCTGCCCAGCGACCAGGCCGTGGTGTTCATCGACAACCACGACACGCAGCGCAGCTCGCCGATCCTGACCTACGAGGACGGCGAGGTCTACGACCTGGCGGTCGCCTTCGAACTGGCCTACCCGTACGGGACGCCGCAGCTGATCTCCGGCTTCGCCTTCGACGACCCCGACGCCGGGCCGCCCGCCGAGGCGGACGGGACCACGCGCCCGGCCAGCTGCGACGACCCGGCCTGGACCTGCGAGCACCGGCGGCCGATCATCGCCGGCATGGCCGGGTTCCACGGGGCGGTGCAGGGCACCGAGCTGGTCGACTGGTGGGACAACGGCGGCGGCCAGATCGCGTTCGGCCGCGGTGACAAGGGGTTCGTGGTGGTCAACCGGGAGGGCGGCGAGCTGTCGCAGACCTTCCAGACCTCACTGCCCGCCGGGACCTACTGCGACGTGATGAGCGGTGAGCTGGTGGACGGCGCGTGCACCGGCGGGACCGTGGAGGTCGGCGAGGACGGGGGGTTCACCACCACCGTCGCGCCGAACTCCGGCGTCGCGCTGCACGTCGGCGCGAAGCTCTGAGCTCCCGAGCACCCCGTGGCGCCGCGCGGCACCACGGGGTGCGCTGCGGGCGGTGACGACGCGCCGCCGGTGCTCGCGGGTCAGCGGGGCGCCGTCCTCGCCGAGGGCCTGGACGTCGCGGGAACCCGCCTGCCGCAACCGGTCCCGCAGTTCCGGGGACGGTGCACACGAGCGGACCGACCAGCGGACGGTCCGCTCGCGGCCACCGCGGACGACGGTGCGCGCGCCCCGGGAGCGGAAGCCGACCGGGTCCAGGTCGTGCTGGCCGACCACCACGTCCTCGCCGACCTCGTGGACCACCGCGGGCAGGTAGCGGGGGCGACGACGTCGTTCAGCTCCACCGCACACCTCCCGCCCGGTCGCGGCGACGCGTGCGGCCAGGACCCGCCTGTCGTCCTCGCCGGAGAAGCAGCCGAACCACGCGCCCCCCTGGGAACGGGTGCGCTCCAGTTGGAGCGGACGATCGCGCGCGGGCGACCGGTTGTCAGCCCTCCGGGTCGAGCAGCGCTTCGGCGATCGCCGAGATGTCGTCGGGACGCACCCGGCAGCAGCCGCCGATCAGCTGCGCACCGGCGTCCCGCCAGCTGCGCGCGAGGGACGGCGACAAGCGCGACTCGCCGGTCCAGGCCTGCCGCTGCGCGTCCCAGCCCTCACCGCTGTTCGGGTACACCACGACCGGTTTCGTCGTCGTGACGCGCGCGATCTCGATCGCGGGCAGCACGTCGTCCGGGGCGGAGCAGTTGACCCCGACCGCGACGACGCCGTCGTGCTCGGCCACCGCGAACGCCTCCGCCAGCGGCTGCCCCGCCCGGGTGCGGTCGCCGTCGACGGTGTACGACAGCCAGGCCGGCACGTCCAGCCCGTCGAGCGCGTCCACCAGCGCCTCGGCCTCGTCGACGTCCGGGACGGTCTCCAGCGCGAAGACGTCCGGGCGGGACTCGGCCAGCACCTCCATCCGCGGGCGGTGGAAGTCGCGCAGTTCCCGCCGGGTGCGGCCGTAGCGGCCGCGGTACTCCGAGCCGTCCGCGAGCATCGCGCCGTACGGGCCGATCGACGCCGCCACCCACCGGTGCCGCCCCGGTTCCACGTCTCCGGCCAGCCGGGCCAGCTCCACGCTGCGGCGCATCAGCGCGGCGGCGTCCCCGCGGTCGATGCCGCGCGCCGCGAAGCCCTCGAAGCTGGCCTGGTAGCTGGCCGTGGTGGCGACGTCGGCCCCGGCGCGGAAGAACGTCGCGTGCGCGGCCACGATCTCTTCCGGCGCGTCGGCCAGCAACCTGGCCGACCACAGCGCGTCGGAGAGGTCGTGACCGCGCGCCTCCAGTTCGGTGGCCAGACCGCCGTCGAGGATCGTGGTCGCACCACCGAGCGGGAACGCGTTCATCCACCCAGGGTAGTGCCGCCGCCGGTGGCCGCACGAGTCCCGCGGGCGCGGCGGCCACCGGCGCTCACGACTTCACGCTGCCCGCGGTGAGGCCCCCGACCAGGAAGCGCTGGACCAGGTAGAACACCACCACCGCCGGGACGGCCACCAGCACCGAGGCCGCCGCCAGGTGGCCCCACTCGGCCCGGTTCTGCTGCACGAACACCTGCAGGCCGACGGCGAGGGTCTTCGACCGGTCCTCGGCGGACAGGAACGCCGAGGCGAAGGCCACCTCGCTCCAGGCCACGATGAACGAGTAGAACGCGGTCACCGCCAGCCCCGGCCGGGCCAGCGGCAGCACCAGCCGCCAGAACACCCCGAACGGCGAGAGTCCGTCCACCCGCCCGGCTTCGTCGATCTCGCGGGGGATCCCGTCGAAGTAGCCCTTGAGCATGTAGGTGCAGAACGGGATCGCGGTGCTGCAGTAGACCAGCACCAGGCCGAGCGCGCTGCCCTGCAGGCCCAGCGTCAGCAGGACGTTGTACAGCGGCACGATGAGCACCGCGAACGGGAACATCTGCACCACCAGGAACGACAGCAGCAGCCACTGCCGGCCGGGGAAGCGGAACCGGCTGGCCGCGTAGGCGGTGGTGGCCGCCAGCAGCACCCCGAGCACCGTGGTCAGCGCCGCGATGAGCACCGAGTTGCCGAACCAGCTCAGGAACGCGCCCTTGGCGCCGGACAGCACGTCCCGGTAGTTGTCCACTGTGGTCTCACCGGACAGTGTCGGGGCGATGGCCTCGGCGTCCGGCTTGAACGACACCACGACCACCCAGAAGACCGGGAACACCGCGATCAGCGAGGCCACCACCAGGGCGGTGTGCAGGCCGACGCTGGCCGCGACGGACCGCTTGCGCCGGGACACCGGCCGGGCGGTGGCCGGTGTGGCGCGCAACGAGGCCGCTTCGATCGTCATCTCACAGCACCTCCCCCTGCCGGCGCATCGCGCGGCGGTAGACGGCGGCGAACACCAGCAGGACCGACAGGATCAGCACGCCGTAGGTCGACGCGAGGGCGTAGTCGCGGGTCGCGCCGGAGAAGAACCGCTCGAAGGCGTAGGTGACCAGGATCCGGGTGTGCGGGTTGTTCTCGGTGATCAGGTAGATGACCGGGAACATGTTGAACGTCCAGATCACCCCGAGCAGCACCACCGAGCTCGACACCGACCGCAGGCCCGGCAGCGTCACGTGCACGAACCGCTGCCACGCCGACGCCCCGTCGATCTCGGCCGCCTCGTACAGGTCGGACGGGATGGACTGCAGGCCGCCCAGCAGCGCCACCATCATGAACGGCACGCCCAGCCAGACGTTGACCACGACCACCGACACCAGCGCCAGGTCGGACTGCCCCAGCCACACCTGCGCCGGCAGTCCCACCGCCTCCAGCACCCGGTTGACCAGCCCGTACTCGGAGTTGAACAGGTACCGCCAGGCGAAGGCGCTGATGAACACCGGCACCGCCCACGGCAGGATCAGCAGCACCCGGTACAGCCCGCGGAACCGCAGCTGCCGGTTGAGCAGCACGGCCAGCGCCAGGCCGATCACGTAGTGGCAGACCACGCACGCCCCGGTCCAGATGACGGTGCGCAGCAGGGTCGCCCAGAACGAGCCGTGCGCCGGGTCCCCGGACAGCACGTTGAGGTAGTTGTCGAGCCCGACGAACTCGTAGCTCGCCTCGCGGTCCAGCACCGGGTTGGCGATGGTGGTGTCGTTGATGTCGGTGAACGTGAAGAACAGCCCCTGCAGCAGGGGGAAGACGACGAGCAGCGCGAGCACCGCCACGACGGGGGCGACCATCGCGTAGGCGAACCAGTGCCGCGCCAGCAGGTTCCGCAGTCGCATCTCGGGCCTCAGCGCTGGGCGTAGTCGGGGACGACGGAGGTCTGGTAGGTGCGCGCGAGCTCGTCGAGCGCGGCGCCGGTCTCCTTGCGGCCGGCCAGGATGTCGGCGTAGGCGGTCTGCAGCGGTTCCAGCAGCTCGGCGTTCTCCGGGATCCACGGCCGGTCGTGGGTGTCGGCCACCAGCGGCCGGAACGCCGAGACCACCGGGTGCTGCGCCACCGCCGGGTCGTCGTAGGCGGACTGCCGGGTGGGCAGCAGGGCGAGCCGCGCGGCGATCTTCGCCTGGTTCTCGGTGCTGCTCATGCACTGCACGAACTTGATGGAGGCCTCGGTGGCGTCGCTGCCCTGCCGGATCACGTAGTCGTGGCCGCCGACCGGCGAGGTGCCCTTCCCGGGCAGCGGTGCGATGCCGAGGTTGGCCGGGTCGGCGAACTGCCCGGACTGGGTGTACTCGGGGACCGCCCACGGCCCGTCGACCACCATCGCCACGTCGCCGGAGGTGAACGCGGCCTTCATCGTGGTGTAGGAGTTCGGCTGGTCGAGCGCGGTGCGGGCGGCCCCGGCGTCGAGCAGGTCCTTGGCCACCTGCACGCCGCGCACCGCCTCCGGCGAGTTCACCGTGATGGTGCGGGAGTCGACGTCGAGCAGGTCGCCGCCCTGGCTGTAGAGGAACGGCAGCGCGTAGTACTCGTCGTTGTTGAGGAACAGCGCCCGGTCGCCGCCGAGCTGGGGCGCGATCTGCTTCAGCTCCTCCCAGGTCTTCGGCGGTTCGACGCCGGCCTGCGCCAGCTGTGCCTTGTTGTAGAACAGCGCGAGCGCGTCGGTGACCTGCGGGACGGCGTAGGTCTTGCCCTCGTGCTGGGTGGAGGCCAGCGGGGCGGGCAGGAAGTCGGCGGTGTCGGCGGCCAGGGGAGTGCCCGTCAGGTCCTGGATGAGCCCGGCCTGCGCGAGCTGCGCGACCCAGCCGACGTCGGCGCGCAGCACGTCCGGGCCCTGCCCGCCCTGCGCGGCGGTCTTGTAGTTGTTCAGCGCCTGGTCGAAGGAGACGGTCTCGACGCGCACCCGGTAGCCGCCGGTCCGCGCGCAGTCGGTGGCGACCTCCTGGAACACCCCGCTCTCGGCCGGGCCGCTGGTGTCCCAGAAGACGACCTCGCCGGGGTCGCCGCTGCTGCCGCCGCACCCCGCGGCGAGCGCGCCGACCAGGCCCAGGGCGGCGCCGACCGTGGCCTTGCGTCTCATCATGGCCTCCTGTGTGCAAGTTTTTGCGAGCGCTTGGCGTTAGATTGCATACCCCAGATGTGGTGAACGTCAAGGCTCTTGGTGGAAAACCGTCACCAGAGAGGCCGCGATCGGAACAGGTCGTTTGCAAAACATTGCGGTCACGTGCAGGATCGTGGCGACAGGTGGTTCCAGCGCGACAGGAGCGGAGCAGTGGCGGGTCTGGCCGAGATCGCCCGGGCGGCAGGGGTGAGCGTGTCCACGGTGAGCCGGGTGCTCAACCGCAAGGCGGGCATCAAGGAGGAGACCCGGCAGCGCGTCCTCGAGGTGCTCAACCAGATGCCGCACACCGCGCGCGGCACCGGGGCGCTGCGTCGCACCGGGGTCATCGGGCTGCTCGTGCCGGAGCTGACCAACCCGGTGTTCCCCGCCTTCGCCGAGGCGCTGGAGAGCCGCGCCTCGCTGGCGGGCTACTCGTCGCTGCTGTGCAACACCCGGGCGGCGATGACGGAGAAGGACTACGTGCGGATGCTGGTGGCCCGCGGGGTCGAGGGCATGGTCTTCGTCTCGCCGGAGATCGCCAACCCGGACAACGACGAGCGCCGCAGCCGGGGCTACTACGAGAAGCTGCGCGCCGAAGGCATCCGGATGGTCTTCGTCAACGGCAGCGCGCCGAGCCTGGACGTCCCGGACATCACCGTCGACGAGCACCTGGCCGGGTACACCGCGGCGCGGCACCTGCTGGAACTGGGCCACCGCCGCATCGGCTTCGTCAGCGGCCCGGCGCGCGCCCTGCCGTCCCGGATGAAGCGGGCCGGCTGGGCAGCGGCGCTGGAGGAGGCCGGGGTGGAGCCGAGCGCGGACCTGGTCGCCCACGCGCCGTTCGGGGCGGAGGGCGGCGCGCAGGCGATGGGCGAACTGCTCGACGGCCCGCGCCCGACCGCGGTGCTGTGCTCCTCCGACGTCATGGCGCTCGGCGCGATGCGGGAGGCGCGCCGGCGCGGACTGGGCACGCCGGAGGACGTCTCGGTGGTCGGCTTCGACGACATCCCGCTGGCCGCGTACTGCCAGCCCGCGCTGACCACGCTGGCCCAGCCGATCCGCGACATGGCCGCCGCGGCCGTCGACGAGCTGACCCGCCAGCTCGACCCGGACGAGCCGCCGCGGACCTCGACCAACTTCAGCCGCATGTTCCGGCCGAACCTGATCGTCCGCGAATCCACCCGGCCGCTGTGACCGCCGGGCTGCCGTGCCGCGACCTCACGAGGAGCAGGGATGACGAAGTGGTGGCGTGACGCCGTCGTGTACCAGATCTACGTGCGCAGCTTCGCCGACGGAGACGGTGACGGGGTCGGCGACCTCGCCGGGATCCGCGACCGGCTGCCGCACCTGGTGGACCTCGGCGTGGACGCCGTGTGGCTGACCCCGTTCTACCCCTCGCCGATGGCCGACGGCGGGTACGACGTGGCCGACTACTGCGACGTGGACCCGCTGTTCGGGTCCCTCGCCGACTTCGACGCGCTGCTGGCCCAGGCGCACGAGCTCGGCCTGCGGGTCATCGTCGACGTGGTGCCCAACCACACCTCCGACGAGCACCCGTGGTTCGTCGAGGCGCTGGCCGCCGCGCCCGGCGATCCCGCCCGCGAGCGGTACCTGTTCCGCGACGGCCGGGGCGAGCACGGCGAACTGCCGCCCAACGACTGGGAGTCGGTCTTCGGCGGCCCGGCCTGGACCAGGGTCGCCGACGGCCAGTGGTACCTGCACCTGTTCGACCCGCGGCAGCCCGACCTGAACTGGCGCAACCCGCAGGTGCGCGAGTCCTTCCGCAAGGTGCTCGAGTTCTGGCTGGACCGGGGCGTCGACGGGTTCCGCATCGACGTCGCGCACGGCATGATCAAGCACCCCGACCTGCCGGACACCGGGCTGGACGGGCAGATCTCCCTGCTGGGGCGCGGGGAGCTGCCGTACTTCGACCAGGACGAGGTGCACGACATCTACCGCGACTGGCGGCAGCTGTTCGACTCCTACGAGGGGACGCGCATCGGGGTGGCCGAGGCGTGGGCGTCGACGAGCGAACGGCTGGCCCGGTACGTGCGGCCCGACGAGCTGCACCAGGCCTTCAACTTCGCGCTGCTCGAAGTGCCCTGGTCGGCCCCGGACTTCCGGCGGGTGGTCGAGGAGTCCCTGGCCACCACCGCGGCGGTCGGCGCCACCACCACGTGGGTGCTCGGCAACCACGACGTGCAGCGCCCGGTGACCCGCTACGGCGGCGGCGAGCTCGGCCTGCGGCGGGCCCGGGCCGCGGCGCTGTTCAGCTTCGCGCTGCCCGGAGCGGTCTACGTCTACCAGGGCGAGGAGCTCGGGCTGCCGGAAGTGCTGGAGCTGCCCGACGAGGCCCGCCAGGACCCGATCTGGAAGCGCTCCGGCGGCACCGACCCGGGCCGCGACGGCTGCCGGGTGCCGATGCCGTGGTCGGGCGACGAGCCGCCGTTCGGCTTCAGCACGGGGAAGAGCTGGCTGCCGGCGCCCGCGGAGTGGGCGAGCGCCACGGTGGCCGCGCAGGCGCGCACCGAGGGCTCGGTGCTGCGCACCTACCGCGACGCCCTGGCGCTGCGGCGCGCGCACCCGGCCCTCGGTGACGGGGAGCTGGAGTGGCTGGACGCCCCGGAGGGCGTGCTGGTCTTCCGCCGGGGCGCGGACTTCGTGTGCGCCACGAACTTCGGCGCGGAACCCGTCTCCCTGGACCTGCCCGGTGGCCTGCTGTGCCGCAGCGACGCCGCGACCAGTTGGGACGGCGTGCTGCCCGGCGCGACCACGGTGTGGTTGGGAAGGATTAACCAAGAATCCGCCTAACAGGTCTGTTCTTCCCAGGATCGTCGTGATCGCATGGATCCCTCCCTGAACTGAACTCTGGAGGTGGTTCATGTTGCGTCGATTAGGTTCGGGCGTGGCGGCAGTCGCGCTCGCGGCACTCGGCGTGGTCGGGCTCGGACAGGCGCCCGCGTCCGCCGCGCCGAACTTCCAGGTCCCGTTCAAGTGCGGCGTCACGGTGACGGCCGCGACCTTCAGCGGCCACAACCCGGCGAACTCGGTGGACTTCCAGAAGGACGGCATCACCGGCATGCCGGTGCTCGCCTCGGCGGCGGGCACGGTCACCCGGGTCGCCAACGAGGGCAACACCAGCTACGGCCGCTGGATCGAACTGGACCACGGCGGCGGCTGGCGCACCCGCTACGCCCACCTGTCCACGCAGACCGTCTCGGTGGGCCAGAAGGTCTCCCAGGGCGCGAAGATCGGCACCGCGGGCGCCACCGGTGGCGTGACCGGCCCGCACCTGCACTACGAGCAGCGCCAGAACGGGACGGTGGTCAAGGCCAAGCTCAACGGCGTGGCCGTGCCGTACTTCGCCAAGACGCCGTTCACCAGCAAGAACAACTGCAGCGGCAACCCGTACACGCCGACCGAGGTCTGCGGTTCGGGCTACAGCGTGATCGACCAGAAGGGCCTGTCCGGGGCCGGCACGGTCTACCTGCTGTACAACAGCTCGAACAAGAACAACTGCGTGGTGACGCTGAAGTCGACCTCGCTGGGCAAGGCGTCCCCGACGGCGGCCTTCCTGGAGGTCCAGGGCGGGAAGCGGACGACCGACTCCGGTGACTTCACCTACTACGCGGGCCCGGTCCGCCAAGAGGCCGGTGCCACCTGCGTGAAGTGGGGAGGCTCGGTCGGCTCCCAGTCCTACGAGAGCCCCTTCGAGCACTGCGGCTGACGCCCCGCTCGTGAGTGCGGAAGCCGCCTGCAACCGGCTTCCGCACTCACGACGCTCATGCTGCGGACCTCCGTGAGTCGAAGCACGCCGAGTCCCGGGCCCGCCCACCTCGGGAGGTGAACGGGCCGTTCGCGTGCGTCAGCGTCAGAGGCGGACCGGGTAGTGCGGCTCCGGGACCTCGGGCGACAGGCGCCCCTCGATGAAGATCCCGTGCCAGAGCATGAACACCAGCAGCGCCCACAGGCGGCGGCTGTGGTCCAGCACGCCGGAGCGGTGCTCCTCCAGCAGCTGGAGGATCGCGGAGCGGTCCAGCAGGTGGTCGGTCTGGGACTGCTGGATGATGTTGCGCGCCCAGTCGTGCATCTCGTCGCGCAGCCAGTGCCTGATCGGCACCGGGAAGCCCAGCTTGCGACGGTTGAGCACGTGCGCCGGGACCACCTGGTGCATCGCCTGGCGCAGCGCGTGCTTCGTGGTCTCCTTGGTGATCTTCTGCTCGAGCGGGATCGAGCTGGCCACCCGGAAGACCTCCGGGTCCAGGAACGGCACGCGCAGCTCCAGCGAGTTGGCCATGGTCATCTTGTCCGCCTTGACCAGGATGTCGCCGCGCAGCCAGGTGAACAGGTCCACGTGCTGCATCCGGGTCACCGGGTCCCAGCCCGCCGACTGCCGGTACGGGCCCGCGGTGATGTCCCGGTGCGACACGCCCGGGTCGAAGCTGCGCATCACGGTGCGCAGCTGGTCGTCCCGGAAGATCCGCGCGTTGCCGTAGTAGCGGTCCTCCAGGCTCAGCGCGCCGCGGCGCAGCAGGTCCTTGCCGCGCACGCCCTCCGGGATCGCCGTGGAGACCTTGCCCATCGCCTTGCGCAGCGCGCCGGGCACCTTCTCGAACGGCGCCAGCGACAGCGGCTCGCGGTAGATGGTGTAGCCGCCGAACAGCTCGTCGGAGCCCTCACCGGAGAGCACCACCTTGACGTGCTGGCGCGCCTCGCGGGCGATGAACCACAGCGGCACCAGCGCCGGGTCGGCCACCGGGTCGTCCAGGTACCAGACGATCAGCGGCAGCGCCTCCATCATCTCCTCGGCGGAGACGGTGCGGACCACGTGCTTGACCCCGATCGCCGCGGCCGACTCGGCGGCCACGTCGATCTCCGAGTAGCCCTGCCGCTCGAACCCGGTGGTGAAGGTGATCAGGTTCGGGTTGTGCTCCTTGGCCAGCGCGGCGATCGCGGTGGAGTCGATGCCGCCGGACAGGAACGCCCCGACGGTCACGTCGGCGCGCATGTGCTTGGCGACCGAGTCGCGCATCACCTCGACGATCTCGTTGTGCAGCCGCCGCGCGTCGGCGTCGGTGTTGACCGGCCGGGGGCGGAAGTTCGGCTGGAAGTAGCGCTCGGTGACCAGCTGGCCGCCGGGGGACACGGTGAACGAGGTGCCCGACTCGATGCGGCGGATCTGGCGGTGCAGCGTCTCCGGCTCCGGCACGTACTGCAGCTGCAGGTAGTGCTGCATCGCCTTGTGGTCCAGCTCCTCGGCGATGCGCAGCGTGTTGGTCAGGTTCAGCAGGCTCTTCTTCTCGCTGGAGAAGGCGGTGCCGCCCGGGCCGCTGGCGTAGAACAGCGGCTTGATGCCGAACGGGTCGCGCGCGCCGAAGAGCACCCGGCGCTCGTTGTCCCAGACCAGGAACGCGAACATGCCGCGCAGCCGCCCGACCATGGATGTGCCGAGGTAGTGGTAGGCGGCGACGATCACCTCGGTGTCGCCGTCGGTGCTGAACCGGGCGCCGAAGCGCTCGATCAGCTCCGCGCGCAGCTCGAGGTAGTTGTAGATCTCACCGTTGAAGTTGATGGTGTAGCGCTGCGGGGCTTCCGGAGGACCCCAGGTCAACGGCTGGTGCGAGTGCTCCAGGTCGATGATCGACAGCCGGTTGAAGCCGAAGACGACCTCACCGCCGTGCCAGGTGTCACTCTCGTCCGGACCCCGGTGTCGCTGGCACGGCAGCGCGTTGGCCACCGCGTTCACCGCGAATCCGGCGTTCTCTTCCGTGGGACAGATCAGTCCAAGCAGGCCGCACACGCGTCTGGTGCACCTCTTCGAGTCGGCGATGTCGTCTGGTGCCTCCCCCTGGGGGCTCGCCCCAGTATGCCGCCCGCCCGCGTGGCGCACGCACGTGGCCGCGCGCACGCGCCGGGGTGCGTGCGCGGTCGTGACGTCGCAGCCGAGAGGGGGTCCGGCGTCGCGCTCCGCGACCGGTCGCGCGAACGAGCGAGGCGATCGACGCCCCCGGAGCAGTATCGCGGCTACACCTGGGCTAGGCTCTGCGCAGGATTCCGGCGGCAGGTCCGGCGGTCCGGTCACCGGACCGGACGCGGATCACCCGGCCGCACCGGTGAGTTTTGCACGAGGAGGCGTCGCGCAGTGGGCCTGAAGGAGGGGACCCGAGTGCCACGGCTGGTCAAAGTCGCTGGGCTGATCGGCCTGGTTGGTGTCGCGGCCACGGGTTGCACGACCGATGAGGTCCTGCGGTTCGGCTGGCCGGAGGGTGTCACCCCGCAGGCCGAGTCGATGCGGACCCTGTGGACCTGGTCGGTCATCGCGGCACTCGCGGTGGGTGTGATCGTGTGGGGGCTGATCTTCTGGTCGGTCGCCTTCCACCGCAAGAAGAAGGGTGACGAGGAGCTCCCGCGGCAGTTCCAGTACAACCTGCCGCTGGAGATGATCTACACCGCCATCCCGTTCGTGCTGGTGGTCGTGCTGTTCTACTTCACGGCGGTCACGCAGAACTACGTGCTGGCCAAGCCGGCGAGCCCGGACCAGAAGGTCAACGTGATCTCGTACCAGTGGAACTGGGAGTTCAACTACCCCGAGTACACGACGCCGGACGGGCAGCCGGTGCGCACCGTCGGCAGCAGCAGCGAGATCCCGCTGCTGGTCCTGCCGACCGGGGAGCGCATCGAGTACCACCTGCGCTCCACCGACGTCATCCACTCGTTCTTCGTCCCCGAGTTCCACTTCAAGCGGGACACCTTCCCGCACCCGGAGAAGAACAACCAGGACGACGTCTTCCAGAACACCATCGAGCGGGAGGGCGCGTTCGTCGGCCGTTGCGCCGAGCTCTGCGGCACCTACCACGCGATGATGAACTTCGAGGTCCGGGCGCTGTCCCCGGACAAGTTCGACCGGTACATGCAGCTGCGCACGCAGGTCAACCCGCAGACCGGCCAGCCCTACACGGCGGCCGAGGCGCTCACCCAGCTGGGCGAGGAGCGCGCCGACTGCGGTGAGCTGTGCGAGCCGTACGCGGTGACCGGCGTTCCGTTCAACACCGAACGCACCGGCGGAGCACCCTCCGGTCAGCAGGTCGGGACCAAGTAGCGGTGCCCTCGACAGGGCGTACGGCGTGAGAGCGAGGACTCCATGAAGATCGAAGCTCGGATCTTCAACATCATCACCGTTTTCTTCTTCCTGTCCGCGGTCGTGTACGGGGTCTGGGCCAAGGAGCCGGTGGGTACCGTGGCGCTGATCCTGGTCGGCGGTCTGTCGCTGATCATCGGCAGCTACTTCTCCTTCGTGGCGCGCCGCATCGAGCAGCGTCCCGAGGACAACCCGGACGCGGAGATCAGCGACGGCGCCGGCGAGCTGGGCTTCTTCAGCCCCGGCAGCTACTGGCCGGCCGGCCTGGCGGCGGCCGCGGCCTTCGCCGGCATCTCCCTGGCGTTCTTCCACGCCTGGATGATCGTGCTGGCCGTCGGCTTCGTGCTGATCATGGTCGCCGGGCTGGTGTTCGAGTACCACACCGGCCCCGGCCACCACTGAGGAACGACTGCGCAGGAGGCCCCCGAGTCCCGCGGCTCGGGGGCCTCCTGCTGCGCGCACGCCGGGGGGATCACGGCTGCTGCCCGGAGGACCGGTCGTCTAGCATCGGTTGACGCACCCAGGCCCTGCAGGAGGTTCGCCCGTGATCACCGCGATCGTGCTGATCCAGACCGCCGCCGACCGCCTCACCGAGGCGGCCCAGGAGATCGCCGACATCGACGGGGTCGACGAGGTCTACTCCTGCGCCGGCGACGTCGACCTGATCGCGATGCTGCGGGTCCGCCGCCACGAGGACCTGGCCGACATCGTCCCGGGCCGGATCAACAAGGTGGCGGGGGTGCTGGACACCGACACCCACATCGCCTTCCGCTCCTACTCCCGGCGCGACGAGGAAGCGGCGTTCGCCATCGGCCTCGAGGAGGAGTGAGCCCGCGCGGCGGGCCGGTCAGCCCAGCTCGGCCTTGAGCGCGCTGGAGCGGGTCGCCCAGCGGCTCAGCAGCTGCGCTGCGGCGCCGGAGTCGACGGCCTCGGCCACCCGGTCCAGCGCGGCCCGGAGCTGGCCGGTGAGGTCCTCTCCCGGCCCCTCGTGGGCCACCAGCGCCCCGGCCGCGTTGAGCAGCACGGCGTCGCGCACCGGGCCCTTGGTGCCCGCCAGGAGGTCGTGGACGGCCTGGGCGTTCACCGTGGCGTCGCCGCCCCGCAGGTCCTCCGGGCGGGCGTAGGCGATGCCGAGGTCCTGGGGGTCGACGCGGGTCTCGTGCACCGTCCCGTCGTGCGCCACCCACACCGTGCTGGCCGTGGTGGTGGTGATCTCGTCCATGCCGTCGTCGCCGCGCACCACCAGCGCCGACGCGCCGCGGGCGGCGAACACCTCGGCCACCACGGGCGCCATCCGGCGGTCGGCGCAACCGATCAGCCCGGCCACCGGGCGCGCCGGGTTGGTCAGCGGTCCCAGCAGGTTGAACGCGGTCGGGATGCCGATCTCGCGGCGCGGACCGCCGGCGTGCTTGAAGCCCGGGTGGAACACCGGCGCGAAGCAGAACCCGATGCCGACGGCCTCGACGCAGCGGCGCACGCCCTCCGGCGGCAGGTCGATGGCCACGCCCAGCTCCTCCAGCACGTCGGCGGTGCCGCACTTGGAGGAGGCGGCCCGGTTGCCGTGCTTGACCACGGTGGTGCCGGAGGCGGCGAGCACGATCGACGCCATGGTGGAGATGTTCACGCTGCCGGAGCGGTCGCCCCCGGTGCCGACGATGTCCACAGCGCGCTGCGCGATGTCGAGCTTGCGGGCGTGGGCGAGCATGGCGTCGGCCATGCCGCGGATCTCGGTCGGCGTCTCGCCCTTGGCGCGCAGCGCGACGACGAACGCCGCCACCCGCGCCGGGGTCGCCTCCCCGGACATGATGAGGTCCATGGCCCAGGCGGTGTCCTCCGCGGACAGGTCCTCACCCGCGACCAGGCTGCCCAGCAGTCCCGCCCAACTTCCCGCCATGGTTCCCACGCTTCTTCTCCGTGCTCGTGCTCGTTCGGACTCACTCTACGTAGGTGGCCGCCCGGAGGGGTCCCCGAGCCACCCACGAGTGCGGGGGAGCGCAGGCGGGAGGAGAGCCCCGAGGACCCGCCGCGGACGGTCGGTGCCTGGCGCGGGCCGCGGGGAGCGTCTGCTCAGGCCGGGACCGGCTTGCCGCGGGTGCGCAGCACCTCGGCGACGGTCTCGGCCGCGGCCAGCGGGTCGAGGGGGTGCACCAGCACCGCGTCCGCCTGCGACCAGGTGGCCAGCCACCGGTCGTCCTTGCGGCGGACCGCGACGACCACCGGCGGGCAGTCGTCGATCTCGTTCTTCAGCTGCCGGGACACGCCCATGCCGCCGGTGGGCTGCGCCTCGCCGTCCAGGACGAGCAGGTCCGGACGGCCCGCGTCGACCTCGCTGATGACGTCCGCGACGGTGCCCGCCTCGACGTAGGTCACGCGGCCCAGGTCCGGGGCCGGGCGCCGACCGATCGCTGTGATGATCGCCTCCCGGACCTCGGGGCGGTGGCTGAACACGAGAACGGTGGTGGTCGGTGCGCTCATCGACGGCTCCTCAGTGTCTGCGGGACGCCCCGGCGGTGGCCTGGCGATCGCGAACTCACCCCGGATGCTATCGGCCGGACCGGCATCGGCAGTAGTCGCCCGGCCGAAATCGATCAGCTCGACGCGCCCGGACCGGGCTGCAGCGCGTCCCACCCGAAGACCTGGCCGCCGTGCCGCTGGGCGAGGCCGGCCATCCGCGAGCTCTCCTGTGAGCAATGCAACGCATCGAGATGCTGAACACGGAGGGCGACCAGCGGGGTCAGCCCGGCGTCGGCGAGCTCCGCGCCGCGCCCGCCGGGCCGCAGCTCCCAGCCGTCGGCGGCCAGCAGCTCGCGAGCCGGCTCGACCGACCGGTCGGGCAGCGCCAGGTGGTGGCGCAGCACCGCAGGTCGTGCGGCCTCCCACTCCTCCGCTCGGGCTAACGCGGACGAGGCCGCCTCGGTCTCGTCGTAGGCGATCACCACGATGCGGAGAGCCGGGTCATCGATGCTGGTGGCGGGCTTGCCGCCGGTCCCGCGGCCGGTCAGTCGGGCGGCCCAGCGGGCGAGGGTGCCTTTCACGGTGCGTCACCTCCGGGTTGCGATCCGATCACCCCGGGGCCGACCAGGTGGACCCGAAGGCGCGAGCGGAAAAGTCGCAAGACATAATGCGTCGCGTGACAACGGCAGCGCCCTCTATCAGTCAACGCGTGCACTCGCTGAACCGGCCGAACATGGTCAGCGTGGGCACCATCGTTTGGTTGGCCAGCGAGCTGATGTTCTTCGCTGGGCTCTTCGCCATGTTCTTCACGGTGAAGGCGCAGAACGAGGGCCCGTGGCCGCCACCGCCCACCCACCTGAACCTCCCGTACGCCCTCCCGTTCACGATCATCCTGGTGGCGTCCTCGTTCACGTGCCAGTGGGGCGTGTTCGCGGCGGAGCGGGGAGACGTCTTCGGCCTGCGCCGCTGGTACGTCATCACGCTGGTCATGGGCACGATCTTCGTGCTCGGTCAGGCGGGTGAGTACTTCCAGCTGGTCGTCGAGCACGGGACCACGATCGCGTCGTCGGCCTACGGGACCGTCTTCTACATGACGACCGGTTTCCACGGGCTGCACGTCATCGGTGGGCTGATCGCCTTCGTCTTCCTGATCATCAGGACGAAGATGAGCAAGTTCACCCCCGCTCAGGCCATCGCCGCCATCGTCGTGTCGTACTACTGGCACTTCGTCGACATCGTGTGGATCGGCCTGTTCGCCGTGATCTACCTCGTCCCGTGATGGCGAGGAGCCGGGCGGTCCCGCTCGGCACCCCCGAACGAGGTCGAAACCGAACACCCCGAACCGGACAGCAAGGGTTGCCGCACTCATGACCACCAACAAGAAACGGAACCGCGCGGGCTCGAAGCTCAAGCGGCGGATCTCCGGTGTACTGGCGCTGGGCATCGCGCTGGTGGGTGCCGGTGGGCTGTACACCGTCGTGACTCCCGAGCCGCAGACCGCGCAGGCCGCTGCGGAGCCGGCTCTGGTGAGGCAGGGCGAGCAGCTCTACAACAACGCCTGCATCAGCTGCCACGGCGCCAACCTGCAGGGCGTCCAGGACCGCGGACCGAGCCTGGTGGGCGTCGGCGAAGCCGCCGTGCACTTCCAGGTCTCCACGGGCCGGATGCCGATGGTGCGGCAGGAGGCGCAGGCGATGCGCAAGCCGCCGAAGTTCACCCCCGAGGAGATCGACGCGCTGAGCGCGTACGTGCAGACCTACGGTGGCGGACCCGAGTCGCCGAAGCAGACCGGCGAGGCGCTGCGGGGCGAGAACCCCGCGCGCGGCGCTGAGCTGTTCCGGCTGAACTGCGCGTCCTGCCACAACTTCACCGGGCGCGGCATCGCGATGTCCTCCGGCAAGTTCGCGCCCAACCTGCACGGGTCGACCGAGCAGGACATCTACGAGGCGATGCTCACCGGGCCGCAGAACATGCCGAAGTTCTCGGACCGGCAGCTCACCCCGGAGGAGAAGAAGGACATCATCGCCTACGTCAAGTCCGTCACCAACGGGAACAACAACCCCGGCGGCAACGACCTCGGTGGTTATGGTCCGGGACCGGAAGGCGTCATCGCCTGGGTGGTGGGCATCGGCGCGCTCGTCGGCCTCACCCTGTGGATCGGAGCCAGGGCATGAGTGAGCAGAAGAAGGAATACACGGAGGCCGAGCTGGCCGAGATGAGCCGCGACGAGAAGATGCGGCTCGGCCTGGCGCTCGACGACGTCGAGCTCGTCGAGTACCGGGAGCAGTGGCCGGTCAAGGGCACTCGCGCGGAGCGTCGCGCGGAGCGGAACGTCGCGGGCTGGTTCGCGCTGGCGGGTCTGTCGGCGCTGGCGTTCATCGCGGTCTTCATCTTCTGGCCGTGGGACTACGTCCCGCCGTCGGACGAGCGCGGGCACTTCATCTACTCGCTGTACAACCCGCTGGTCGGCTTCTTCTTCGGCCTGGCGATCCTGGCCGTCGGCATCGGCGTGGTGCAGTACCAGAAGAAGTTCATCCCGCAGGAGGTCGCGGTCCAGCAGCGCCACGACGGGCACGGCTCGGAGGAGGTCGACCGCCAGACGACCGCCGCCCTGCTGGCCGACGCCGGTGACAAGAGCGGCATCGCCCGCCGGTCGCTGATCAAGCGGACCGCCGGGTTCGGTGTCGGTGCGTTCGGCCTCGGCGCCGGCGTGTTCGCCGTCGGCGGCCTGGTCCGCAACCCGTGGGCGACCACCGGTCCGGAGTCGCTCCAGCACACCGGCTGGCTGTCGGAGACCGGCGAGAAGACCTACCTGCGCCGCGACACCGGCAACAAGCACGAGGTCTCGCTGGTCCGCCCCGAGGACATCGACGCGGGCGGCTTCGAGACGGTCTACCCCTTCCGCGAGTCCATGCGCGGCACTGAGGAGCTGGAAACCTCGCTGCGCAAGGGCGACGCGCCGGTCATGCTGATCCGGCTGCGCCCGGGCAGCAAGCCGATCAAGCGCAAGGGGCAGGAGGACTTCAACTACGGCGACTACTACGCCTACTCGAAGATCTGCACCCACGTGGGCTGCCCGACCTCGCTGTTCGAGCAGCAGACCGGGCGCCTGCTGTGCCCGTGCCACCAGTCGCAGTTCGACGTGGTCAACACCTACGCCAAGCCGGTCTTCGGCCCGGCCACACGAGCGCTGCCGCAGCTGCCGATCACGGTGGACGAGGACGGCTACTTCGTGGCCAAGGGCGACTTCATCGAACCGGTGGGTCCGGCTTACTGGGAGCGCAACGCATGAGCTCGATCACCCAACCGACGAAATCGGAGAGCGCCGCGTACCGCAAGATCGCCACGGCGGCTGACGAGCTCGACTCGCGCTACCGGATGGCCAAGGGCGTGCGCCGGCAGCTGAACAAGGTCTTCCCCACGCACTGGTCGTTCCTGCTGGGTGAGATCTGCCTGTACACGTTCATCATCCTGATCGTCACGGGCGTCTACCTGACCTTGTTCTTCGACCCCTCCATGGAGGAGGTCGTCTACAACGGCGTGTACCAGAACATGCAGGGCATCCCGATGTCCCGCGCGTTCGAGAGCACGCTGGACATCTCGTTCGAGGTCCGCGGCGGCCTGTTCATCCGGCAGCTGCACCACTGGGCGGCGCTGCTCTTCGTCGCCGCGATGATGCTGCACATGTTCCGGGTGTTCTTCACCGGTGCGTTCCGGCGCCCGCGTGAGGCCAACTGGACCATCGGCGCCCTGCTGCTGATGCTGGGCATGTTCGAGGGCTTCTTCGGCTACTCGCTGCCGGACGACGTGCTGTCCGGCACCGGCATCCGCGCCACCATGTCGGGCATCGTGCTGTCCATCCCGGTGATCGGCACCTGGCTGCACTGGGCCCTGTTCGGCGGCGAGTTCCCGGGCACCGAGATCATCCCGCGGCTGTACGTGCTGCACGTGCTGATCATCCCGGGCATCATGCTCGGCCTGGTCGCGGCGCACCTGGCCCTGGTCTGGTACCAGAAGCACACCCAGTTCCCGGGCGTGCGGCGCACCGAGGGCAACGTGGTCGGCGTGCGCATCATGCCGGTGTTCGCCCTCAAGGCCGGTGCGTTCTTCGCGCTGGTGACCGGCGTCTGCGCGATCATGGCGGGCGTCTTCCAGATCAACGCGATCTGGCACATCGGCCCGTACAACGCCTCGCAGGTGTCGGCGGCCTCGCAGCCCGACTGGTACCTGATGTGGGCGGACGGCATCCTGCGCGTCTGGCCGGCCTGGGAGCTCTACCTCGGCCCGTACACGGTGCCGCCGGTGTTCTTCGCCGGCATCATCGGCATGGGCGTGCTGTTCACCACGCTGTTCCTGTACCCGGCGATCGAGCGCAAGCTGACCAAGGACAACGCGCACCACAACCTGCTGCAGCGGCCGCGGGACACCCCGGTCCGCACCGCGCTGGGCGTGATGGCGCTGACGTTCTTCGGGGTGCTGTTCATCTCGGGCGCCAACGACATCGTGGCGTTCCAGTTCAACATCTCGCTGAACCTGATGACCTGGTTCGGCCGCATCGGCCTGCTGGTGCTGCCGCCGATCGCCTACTACATCACCTACCGGATCTGCCTGGGCTTGCAGCACAGCGACCGCGAGGTGCTGGAGCACGGCGTGGAGACCGGCATCATCAAGCGGCTGCCGCACGGTGAGTTCATCGAGGTCCACCAGCCGCTCGGCCCGGTGGACGACCACGGCCACCCGGAGCCGCTGCCCTACCAGGGCGCTCCGGTGCCGAAGAAGATGAACAAGCTCGGTGCGGCGGGCAGCCCGGTCGCGGGCAGCCTGCTCCGCCCGGACCCGGTGGACGAGACCACCGCGCTGGAGCGGGCTCGCCACGAGCAGCTGAAGAGCGAGGAGGAGGCCGAGGAGCGGGAGCTGACGGCGGGCAAGCCGCAGCAGCCCACCGAGTGACCCACAGGTCGTTGTCACCGAACGAGGCCCGGTACCCCGAGGGGTGCCGGGCCTCGTCACGTCCCGGGCGGCACCGCGGGATCAGTCGACGGCGGCGTAGGCGGTGCGGCCGTTGACCGCCTTGTCCAGCCAGGCGTGCCAGGAGCCCGCCGCGCCCGCCGGTTCGCCCCAGGGCGTGGAGCAGCGGACCAGGCGGGTGCCGCCGGTGGTCAGCCAGCGGTAGACGACGCGGGCCTCGTCCGCGGTGGCGCCGCGCAGCGGACCCGGGCCGGGGACGACGGTCTCCGCCGAGGCCCGCAGCGCCTCCACGACCGGCATCGGGGGCACCCCGCGGCGGGCGGTGCCGGCGGCCGCGAGCCTGCCGTGGCGGACCACCGCCAGGTGCCAGCCGCCCCGGCCGTCCGGCCGGGCCGCGACCAGTTCCTCGACGGCGGCCAGCGCGGCCAGCCGCTGTCCGCGGTCCAGCGCCCGCACCAGGCGGGCGAGCCGGTCGCGGTGCGCGGCGGCGTCCTCGAAGCGCTGGGCGTCCGAGAGGCGGTCGAGCTCGGCGCGCAGCCGCTCCAGCAGGACGGCGCTGCGGCCCCCGATGACCTCGCGGACGGCGATCACCTCGGGTTCGTACTCCTCGGCGCTCTGCAGGCCCGCACAGGGCGCGCCACAGCGTCCCAGCTCGTGCAGGGCGCACGGGCGCCCGCGCGGGGCGCGTGCGGAGATGCGCTCGGTGCACCGGCGCACGGCCGTCGCGGCCTGCAGCGCCTCGACGGCGTCGGCGGCGGCGCCGCGGGAGCTGAACGGCCCCAGCGCCCCCGGACGCGGGGTGCGCACGATCGACAGGCGCGGGAACGGCTCGTCGGTCAGCACCACCCACCAGGCGCGCTGCGGCTGCTTCGAGCGGCGGTTGTAGCGCGGCTGGTGCGCCGCGAGCAGCCGCAGCTCGCGCACCGCGGCCTCCAGCGGGTGCGCGCACTCGACGTGGTCGACGCGCTCGGCGATCGCCACCATCTCCTTGATGCGGCTGCGCCGCTCGCCCGCGGTGAAGTACTGCCGGACCCGGCGCCGCAGGTCGGTCGCCGTGCCCACGTAGAGCACCTCGTCGCGGGGGCCGCGGAACAGGTACACCCCGGGCGCGTTCGGCAGCGCGTCGGCGAGACCGCGCTTGCCCCGCTGCTGCGGGGTGACGTCCGGCAGGTGGCTGAGCAGGTCGTCCAGCGTCCGCAGGCCCAGCGACCCGACCCGCTCCAGCAGCGCGTGCAGCACGTCGACGGTGGCGCGGGCGTCGTCGAGCGCCCGGTGCACCGGTTCGGTCCGCGCGTGCAGCACCCGCGCGAGCGTGCCGAGCTTGTAGTTGGGCGTCTCGTCCCGGGTCAGCACCCGCCGGGCGAGCCGGACGGTGTCCACCACCTGCGGGCGCGGCCAGCGCAACCCGAGCCGCTCGCAGGCGGCGCGCAGGAACCCGATGTCGAACGGCGCGTTGTGCGCGACCAGCACGCACCCGCGGCAGAACTCCAGGAAGGCGGGCAGCACCGCGTCCACGCGGGGCGCGTCGACGACCATCGCCTCGGTGATGCCGGTGATCGTCACCACCGAGGGCGGGATGCCCCGATCCGGGTTGACCAGGGTCGCGAACTCGCCGAGCACCTCGCCACCGCGGACCTTGACCGCGCCGATCTCGGTCACCGCGTCCTGCGCGCGGTCGCCGCCGGTGGTCTCCAGGTCGACGACCACGAACGTGACCTCGTGCAGCGGGACTTCCTCGCTGGTCAGGATCTCGTCGAAGGACAACTGCGGGTGCGCGGACATCGACGATCACGGTACGTCCCGCCTCCGACAGTGCGGTGGATGCGGGGTTCCGGGGACCAGCCCATTAGCCTGTGGGGGTGGCGCCACCGATGCCGGGGTCAGCGGACACCCCCGAACCCGCCGAGTCTGCTGTGGACAGTGCACAGCAGACGGGTTCGACCGTGCACTGGGACGAGCTGCCCGGACCACTGCGCGCGCGGCTCGCCGAACTGGCCGCGGGCGCCCTCGGCGAGATGCGCCCGACCGACGTGCCCGCGCAGCTGCGCCCGGTGGTCAAGTTCGCCCCCGCCAAGCGCGCCAAGCTGGGCAAGCCGGCGCTGCTCGACGCGCTGCGCGACTCCAGCGTCTTCCGCACCGCGGTGGTGGACTGGTGCCGCAACCACCACCCGGAGGCGCTCGCCCTGGACGATCCCGACCCGCTGGTGGTCGCCGCCGCGGCGGTCCTGCAGGGTTCGCCGGTCGCGCCGCACTACGTGGAGCTGATCGGCTTCCGCGCCGAGCAGGGGCAGTTGCGCACCGAGCGCGACTCCGCGGTGGCGCGGGCCGAGCGCCTGGCGGCCGAAGTGGACCGGCTGCGCGGCGAGCTCGCCGAAGCCCGCCGCGCCGCGGCCCGGGTGGGGGAGGAGAACAACAGCGAGGCCGACCGCTTGCGCAAGCGGCTGCGCGAGCAGGGCGTTCGGCTCAAGGAGGCCCGGGACGCCGCGGAGCGGGCGGACGACGAGCTGGCGGCGGTGCGGGCGGAGCGCGACGCGGCCGTCGCGGAGATCGCCGCGGAGCGCGACCGGGAACGGGCGCGGGCGCAGGAGGAGCGGCGGCGCGCGGAGCGCGCGAGCGCCGAGGTCGAGGTGGCGCGGCAGAGCGCGCGGGAAGCCCGGCAGGGCGACGAGGTGCGCCTGGCGCTGCTGCTGGACACGCTGGAGGGCGCCGTGGGCGGCCTGCGGCGGGAGCTCGGCGCCAGCGGCAGCGGGCCGCGGCCCGCGGACGTCGTGCAGCGGGTGCGGGAGCACTCCGGCGCCACCGGGGGCGTGCCGGACGTGGCGACGCTGGACCGGTTGCTGGCGCTGCCCGCCGTGCACCTCGTCGTGGACGGCTACAACGTGACCAAGACCGGGTACCCGGAGCTGCCGCTGTCCGACCAGCGCGACCGGCTGTCGCACCAGCTCGCCGCGCTGGCCGCGCGGACCGGGGCGGAGGTGACCGTCGTGTTCGACGGCGCCGACGTGCTGTCCGTGCCGACGGCCGGACCGCGCGGGGTGCGGGTGCTGTTCAGCGAGCCCGGAGTGCAGGCCGACGACGTGATCCGCGACCTGGTCTCGGCGGAGCCGAAGGGGCGCCAGGTGGTGGTGGCGACCTCGGACCGCGCGGTGGTCACCTCGGTGCAGCGGCGCGGCGCGTACGCGGTGCCGTCGGCGACGTTGTTGGCCCGGCTGAACCGCGTCTGACGGTTCAGCGACGGGGATCGACCGCCCGGCGATCGGACGGGCGTGGCCGATCTCACCAGGGGGAACTGCGGCGTCGTCGATCTTCGTCTCGCCCGGCGGCGATCTTCATGAGTCCAGGTCAATGGCCCGCAGATCTGGTCACTGTGAGCGCACGGATCTCGTCCGATAGAGGTCTTGTGCGGCCGTGCACAAGAATTCGACCCCGCTTCTGGACGTCGCGGCTCACCTTTCGTAACCTGACCGGGACCTCGTGGCGATCAGTTGCCCAGACCGGGCGACCCGCGGGGCACCGCTGAACGACTTGTCGGGGGAGTCGGCCGAGCCGGGTACGGGGGCATCCGGCAGGCAAGCGGGTGGAGAAGCAGAAGGAGCTGTGCGCGACGTGGCGTCGCACCGACTGAAGCGATCTCTGCGAGGAGCCCTTACCGCGACCGCGGTAGTCGCCGTCGTTGGCATGTCCTCCGGGCCAGCGCTCGCAGACCCACCACTTCCCGACAACCTCTCGGACGCCGCCAAGCAGGTGCGTGACCTGCAGAGGCAGGCGGTGCAGATCACCGAGGACAAGAAGAAGGCCGAGGACGACCACGAGGCCAAGAAGGCCGAGCACCAGCGCGCCATCGAGGAAGCCGCCCAGGCCGAGCAGGTCGCCAACCAGGCCAGGGCCGACGAGGAGCGGTTCCGGGTCAAGGTCGACCGGCTGACCCAGGCCTCCTACCAGGGCGCCCGGCTGAACAAGCTGTCCGCGCTGCTGGTGAGTGAGACCCCCGAGGACTTCCTCGACCGCGCGTCCGCGCTGGACGCGCTGGCCAAGGACAACAACGACGCGGTCAAGGCCCTGGTCTCGGCCCGTCGCCAGGCGGAGGCCGCCGAGCGGGCCGCGCACGAAGCCCGCGACCGGGCGGCGCAGGCCGAGGCGGACGCTGCCCGCATCGCCGAGGACCTCAAGGTGAAGTCCGAGGAGATGCAGGAGCAGATCGAGAAGGTCGAGGAGCGCTACGCCGAGCTCTCCGGTGAGGACCAGGACTCGCTGAAGTCCGACGGCGAGCTCGGCGTGGGCCTGATCGCCGGTTCCGGCGCGGCGGTCAAGGCGGTCAACGCGGCGCTGGGCAAGCAGGGCGCGCCGTACTCGTGGGGTGCCAAGGGGCCGTCGTCGTTCGACTGCTCCGGGCTGATGTACTGGGCCTACAAGCAGGCCGGCGTCACCATCGGCGGCTCCACCAAGACCCAGGTCACCCAGGGCAGGGCGGTCTCGGCCAGCCAGCTGAAGCCGGGCGACCTGATCTTCTACTACAGCCCGGTGAGCCACGTGGCCATGTACATCGGCAACGGCAAGGCGGTGCACGCCCCGACCACGGGCGACGTCGTCAAGGTCACCGACTACAAGAAGATCGGTCCGGTGAACACCATCCGCCGCATCGCCGGCTGAGCTGATCGCACCGGGGTCGGCACGGACGACGTGCCGGCCCCGACGGCCGTTCCGGCGGGCCGCGCGACGTCTGGTTCGTGATCGGCCCTACGATGCGCCCTGTGCTGGGGTCGGGGCGCTTTCGCGCATGGCTGGCTGCCGTCGCTTCCGGTGCCGTGCTGGCCGGGGTGGCGGTCCTCGGACTGCCCGCCACGCCGGGCGCGGTCGTCGAGCACGCCCCGCTGGCGGCGTCCGCGCCGCCGCACGAGCTCGCCGTGCGGCGGTTGCTGGCGCAGCGCGCCGCCGCGGTCCGCGCCGGGGACGAGGCCGCCTTCGCGGCCACAGTGGACCCCTGGGCGCCGGCGGAGTTCCGGCAGCGCCAGCTGGCCTGGTTCCGCGCGCTGGCTCAGGTCCCGCTCGCCGAGTGGTCCTACCGGCTCGACGCGACCACCGAACCGGCGGGGGACAGCTGGTCCCCGCACGTCGTGCTCCGGTACGCGCTGGCCGGGGTGGACAGCGTCCCGACCACCCGGCCGGTGGCCCAGTCCTTCGTGCGGCGGGGCGGTTCCTGGTACGTGGCCGACGACGCCGGGGCGCACCGGTGGCGCGGCCCCTGGGACTTCGGCCCGTGCCACGTCGAGCGCACGGCCACGGGGCTGGTGATCGGGCACGAGCGGGAGCCGGTCGAGCGGGTGGCGCGGCAGCTGGACGCCGCGGTCCGCGACGTGACCGAGGTCTGGGGGCCGGGCTGGGACCAGCGGGTGGGGGTGCTGGTGCCGGCCACGCGCGAGGAACTGCTGGCGCTGGTGGGGCCGGGGTTCACCGCGGAGGGCATCGCCGCGGTGGCGGTGGCGGACTGGGTGGACGTCGCGGCTCGGCGGGTGGAGGGGCCGCGGGTGGTGCTGAACCCGCGGGCCACCGAGGAGCTGTCCGACGCGGCGCTGCGGGTGGTGCTGCGCCACGAGATCACCCACATCGCCTCGCGCGCGTACACAGTGGACGAGGCGCCGATGTGGATGCGGGAGGGCTTCGCCGACTACGTCGGCTACCGCGACAGCCGGGTGCCACCGCGCGAGATCGCCCCCGACCTGGTCCGGTACGTGCGCACCAGCGGTCCGCCCCGGGGACTGCCGCGTGACGAGGACTTCCACCAGGCGGACCGCCAGCTGCGCCTGGCCTACCAGCTGTCGTGGTCGTTCGTCCGGCACCTGGCGCAGCGGTTCGGGGAGGAGCGCCTGGTGCGCCTCTACCACCGCGTCGCGGCCACCGGCGCACCCGACCAGACCGAAGCAGCCCTCCGCGAGGAGACCGGCCTCACCACGGCCGAACTCACCCGGGGCTGGGCCACCGACCTCGCCACGACCTTCGGCTGACGCCGGCCAGGCCCACCACCGCCGGGGCCGGTGCGACTCGGGGCGGGGTGGTGGCAGGTCCTGGGGAGCTGGCACCACCCCGCCCCGAGCCGGTGGGCGGTCGAGCCGGGAGCGGCTCAGGAGTAGATGGACTCGATGGCCGCGGCGTGGTTCTCGGCGACCTTGTTGCGCTTGAGCTTCATGCTCGGCGTCATCTCGCCGCTGGCCTCGGTGAAGTCCACCGGGAGGATGCGGAACTGCTTGATCTGCTCGGCCCGGGACACCGCCTTGTTGGCCTCGTCCACCGCCTTCTGCACCTCCGCGCGCAGGTCCGGGTCGTCCACCAGGTCGGCGACCGGGGTGTCCTCCGGGCGGTTGTGGTTGGCCAGCCAGGACGGCAGGAACTCCTGGTCCAGCGTGATCAGGGCACCGATGAACGGCTTCTTGTCGCCGACCACCATGCACTGGCTGATCAGCGGGTGCGACCGCAGCGCGTCCTCCAGCACGGCCGGGGCGACGTTCTTGCCGCCGGCGGTGACGATGATCTCCTTCTTGCGGCCGGTGATCCGCAGGAAGCCGTCCTCGTCGAGCGAGCCCAGGTCGCCGGTGTGGAACCAGCCGTCCTCCAGGGCCTCCTTGGTGGCCTGCGGGTTGTTCCAGTACTCGCGGAACACCACGTCACCCTTGATCAGCACCTCGCCGTCCTCGGCGATGCGGATCGTGGTGCCGGAGATCGGCCGGCCGACGGTGCCGACCTTGAACGCGCTCTCCACGTTCACCGCCGCCGCGGCGGTGGTCTCGGTGAGCCCGTAGCCCTCCAGCACCGGCACGCCGACGCCGCGGAAGAAGTGCGCCAGCCGCTCGCCCAGCGGCGCGCCACCGGAGACCGCGGCGATGCACCGGCCGCCGAGCGCGGCCCGCAGCTTGCCGTAGACGAGCTTGTCGAACACCAGGTGCTTGAGCTTCAGCGCCAGCCCGGCGCCACCGGAGTCCAGGGCGCGGCTGTAGGCGACGGCGGTCTCCTCGGCGGTGTCGAAGATCTTGCCCTTGCCGCTGCTGTGCGCCTTCTGCTTGGCGGTGTTGTAGACCTTCTCGAACACCCGCGGCACCGCGAGCACGAACGTCGGCCGGAACGAGCCGAGGTCGGCGACCAGCTCCTTGACGTCGCTGGTGTGCCCGAGGGTCACGCGGCCGTAGACGCACATCACGGTGATCGCGCGGGCCAGCACGTGCGCCATCGGCAGGAACATGAGCATCGAGTTGCCCGGCTTGGTCAGCTGCGGGAAGGCCTCGATGTCGGCCCGCACCTCGGCGAGCACGTTGCGGTGGGTCAGCACGCAGCCCTTGGGGCGGCCGGTGGTGCCCGAGGTGTAGATCAGGGTGGCCACGTCGTCGGCGTTCACCGCGCGGCGCCGCTGGTGCACCTCGCGCTCGTCGACGTCGGCGCCCAGGGCGGTCAGCTCGTCGACCGCGGTGGCCGCGCCGCCGCTGCTCGGTCCCTCGATCTGCCACACGTGGGAGACCTCGGGCAGCTTGTCCACGACCTTGTCCACCTCGGCGCGGTGGGCCTCGGTCTCCACGAAGACCGCCTTCGCACCGGAGTCGGTGAGGATCCACTCGGCCTGGTCGGCCGAGGAGGTCTCGTAGATCGGCACCGTGACGCAGCCCGCGGTCCAGATCGCGAAGTCCAGCAAGCTCCACTCGTAGCGGGTCCGGGACATCAGCCCGACCCGGTCTCCCGGCTGGAGGCCGCTGGCCACCAGGCCCTTCGCCACCGCCAGCACCTGCGCGGCGAAGTCGGCGGCCGTGACGTCGACCCAGGTGCCGTCCACCCGGCGCCGGAAGCTCACCGTGCTCCCGAAGCGCTCCGCGTTGGCCCACACCATGTCGGTGAGGTTCTCGTCATCGGCCACCGCCGTGGTGGCAGGTGCGCTGAACTCTCGCACGTCGAAACCTCCGAAAACACGCCAGTCAGTGGGCCACAACCTAACGCCGATGGTTACTGAGCGGTAGTCCCCTCCGGTCCTGCCCCTTCAGCGAGACCCAGCCTAGATCCCGACGTGATCGACCCGGTGACTCCGGTCCCCTCCCGCCCCACGGGCGGTGGGCGACGCCCCCGGGACGGATTACGTTCGAGGGGAGCAGTCGCGGGTGATGGGAGTCGGATGCGGGTCCACGTCGTTTCGGATGTGCACGGCAACGTCGAAGCGCTCAAGCGTGCGGGGGACGGGGCCGACGCGCTCGTGGTCCTCGGTGACCTGATCGACTTCGTCGACTACCACGACCACGGCAAGGGGATCCTCGGGCGCGTGTTCGGCGCCGAGAAGGTGGCCCGGTTCGCCGAGCTGCGCCGCGGCGCGCACAGCGCGGAGTTCGGCGCCTACGTGCGGTCCCTGTGGGGGAGCCTGACCGACCCCGCCCGGGTGGTCGAGGAGGCGGTGCGCGAGCAGTACGCCGAGCTGTTCGGCGCGATGACCGCCCCCACCTACGCCACCCCCGGCAACGTCGACGCGCCGCACCTGTGGCCGGAGTTCGCCGGCACCGGGGTGCACGTGCTGGACGGCGACAGCGTGGAGATCGGCGGGCTGACCTTCGGGTTCGTCGGCGGCACGGTGCTCCCGCCCGGCGCGGTGCTGCGCAAGCACGCGGCCTGGGTGCCCTACCTGCGGCAGGCCGAGGACTACGACGCGGCCGTGGCGGCGTTGCCCCGGGTGGACGTGCTGTGCACCCACCTGCCGCCCGCGGTGCCGGAGCTGACCTACGACGTGGTGGCCCGCCGGCCGGAGCTGGGGTCGGCCGCGCTGGTCGAGCGGATCGCCGCCGACCGGCCGCGCTGGTCGCTGTTCGGCCACGTGCACCAACCGCTGGCGCCGCGGGTGCGCCTGGGCCGGACCGAGTGCGTCAACGTCGGGCATTTCAAGCGGACCGGACGCCCGTACGTCATCCAGTGGTGACGGAGGTCGAACACCGAGGTCCTCGGCGGCGCTGGGCGCACCGGCAACCGGTAACCTGCGGCGCATGGTCGATCAGTCCACCCAGTCCATCGTGATCGAGGCCCCCGCCGCGCGGATCATGGACGTCATCGGGGATTTCGCCGCCTACCCGGAGTGGGCGGAAGCGGTGAAGGAGACCGAGGTGCTCTCCCGCACCCCGGACGGCAAGGCCGCTCAGGTGCGCTTCGTGCTGGACGCGGGGGTGGTCAAGGACACCTACGTCAACGCCTACGACTGGGCGGCCGACGGGCTGTCGGTCAGCTGGGAGCTCACCGAGGGGCAGGTGCAGAAGGCGCAGCGCGGCAGCTACCGGCTCAACCCGCTGTCCGACGACCGCACCGAGGTCACCTACAGCCTCGCGGTGGACCTGGCCATCCCGATGATCGGGATGTTCAAGCGCAAGGCGGAGAAGATGATCATGGACACGGCGCTGAAGGAGCTCAAGCGCCGCGTCGAACGGGCCGAGTGAGCCGTTGCGGACCCTGCTGTTCACCGGGAAGGGCGGAGTGGGCAAGACCACCCTCGCCGCGGCCACGGCCACCCACGTGGCCCGAGCGGGCGGCAAGGTGCTCGTGGTCTCCACCGACCCCGCGCACTCGCTGGGCGACGCGCTCGGTGTCGAGCTCGGCGCCGAGCCCGCGGAGGTGCGGCTGGACCAGGCGGTGCTGCACGCCGCCGAGGTGCAGACCCGCGCGCTCGTCGACGGCACCTGGGACGTGCTGCGCGAGCACCTGCGGACGGTGCTCCAGGGCGCCGGGGTGGACGAGGTCGACGCCGAGGAGCTGACCGTGCTGCCCGGGGTGGAGGACCTGCTCGCGCTCACCGAGGTGCACCGGCTGGCCGCCAGCGGGCTGTGGGACACCGTGCTCGTCGACTGCGGGCCGACCGCGGAGACCCTGCGGCTGCTCGCCCTGCCGGAATCGCTGGCCGGCTACCTGGAACGGTTGTTCCCGGCGCACCGCAGGGCGGTGCGGGGACTGCTCGCCGGCATCGCGGGCAGCGACCAGGTGCAGCGCTGGGACGCGGTGGCCGACGGCCTGGGGCGGCTGGCGGAACGGCTGGCCGCGCTCAAGGACCTGCTCACCGGCCCGGGCACCAGCGTGCGGCTGGTGCTGACCCCGGAATCGGTGGTCGCCGCGGAGACCCGCCGGACCCTGACCGCGCTGGCGCTGCAGCAGGTCCGGGTGGACGGACTGGTGGCCAACCGCGTGGTGCCGGACCCGGGGTCGGCGCGGGGCGCGGCGGCGCAGTGGCTGCGCACCCGGCGCCGCGAGCAGGAAGCCGTCCTCGACTCCCTGCGCGCCGCGACCGACCTGCCGGTGCGCGTCGTGGAGCACCGCGCCGCCGAACCGGTGGGCGCGGAGGCGCTCCAGGCGCTCGGCGCCGAGCTCTACGGGCAGGCGGACCCGCTGGAGGACCCGTCGAGCGCGCCGGTCATGCGGGTCGTCGGCGGCGGGCGGTCGCTGGACGCCGAGTACGAGCTGCAGATCGGGCTGCCCCTGCACCCCGGAGCCGAGCTGGACCTGGCGCGCGTGGGGGACGAGCTGGCGATCACAGTGGACGGTCGTCGCCGCCTGGTCGCGCTGCCCGCCGTGCTGCGGCGGTGCGTCGTGACCTCGGCGATCGCCGGAGACGACGGGCTGACCGTGCGCTTCCGGCCCGATCCGGAACAGTGGATGCGGTGAGAGCGGTGGACGGAACGGGCAAGCACGAGCAACTGGTCGAGGAGCTGCGGCTGCTGCTCGACGCGCTGGCGGGCAGGGCCGAGGAGTACCTGCGCGGGTGCGGCACGCGCGCCGAGGCCGAGGAGCGCGGCTGCGGCTGGTGCCCGCTGTGCGCGGCGGTGGCGCTGGTGCGCGGGCGCCGCCCCGAGCTCAACGACCAGCTGCTCGGGATCGTGCAGCTGCTGCGGCAGGCGGTGGCCGATCCCGAGCCGGAGCCGGCGCAGCCGGAGCGCGCACCGGAGGAGCCCACCAAGGTGCAGCGGATCCACGTGCGGCGGGTGGGCGGCACGGTGCTGGACGGGGCCGAAGCGCAGTGCTGACGATCGGAGTGGACGTCGGCGGGACCAGCGTGCGCGCCGCCGTCGTGGACCAGCACGGCGAAGTCCTGGAGACCCACCGGGTGCCGACCCCGTCCGGCGGCCCGGAGCTCAACGACGCGATCGCCAGCACGGTGCGGGTGCTGTCCGACCGGTACCCGGTGGCCGCGGTCGGGCTCGCCGTGGCGGGCTTCGTCAGCGAAGACCGCCGCATGGTGCGGTTCGCGCCCCACCTGGCGTGGCGGCACGTCGCGGTCGCCGACGAGCTCTCCGCGCAGCTGGGGCTGCCGGTCGTGCTGGAGCACGACGCCAACGCGGCGGCCATCGCCGAGCACCGGTTCGGCGCCGCGATCGGCGCCCGGGTGGCGGCGTTGGTGGCCATCGGCACGGGCATCGGGGCCGCCCTGGTGATCGACGGGGAGGTCTTCCGCGGCGCCCGCGGCGTGGCGCCGGAGCTCGGGCACCTGCGGGTCGTCCCGGACGGCAGGCAGTGCTCGTGCGGCAAGCGCGGCTGCCTGGAGCGCTACTGCAGCGGGACGGCGCTGGCCGCCACCGCCGCGGAGCTGCTGCGCGCCGGGGACGAGCCCAGCGTGCTGCGGGAGCTGGCCGAACCGACCGGTGTGGACGTCGCCGAGGCGGCGGAGGCCGGCGACCCGCTCGCGCGGCGCGCGATGGCCGACCTGGCGCGCTGGCTCGGCGAAGGGCTGGCGCTGGTCGCCGACGTCTACGACCCGGAGGTCGTGGTGATCGCGGGCGGGGTGTCGAGCTCGGCGCACCTGTACCTGGACGCGGCGCGCGAGCACTACGCGCGGACGGTCACCGGCGCGGGGCACCGCCCGCTGGCGGACGTCGTCGTCGCCCGGTACGGCGACCCGGCGGCCATGATCGGTGCGGCCGCCCTGGCCCGCGAGCACGTCCTGCAGGCGCCCAAGGCCCCGTTCGGCGGCTAGACCTGGGCGCCGTCGTCGTCGGACCCGCGCGGGGGCTGGCGCAGGCGCAGCAGGAGCCAGCCGATGCCGCCGCTGATCAGCACCAGGCCCAGCGGCAGCGCGACCGCGCCCGACAGCCCGGCCAGGCCGGACCCGAGCGTGACCAGCACGCCGACCACCACGACCACGATGCCCACCAGGGTGCCCGCGCGCGGGGTCGGCAGCGGCGGGGGCTCCGGCGGGACGTAGTGCTCGTCGTCCTCGTCGGCCGACGGCGTCCAGTCCCGCGGCCCGCTCTCGACCGGCGCGACCGCTGTCGGCTCGACCGCAGGCGGCGTCTCCGTCCGGTCGTCCTCGTCGCCCGGGTCGGCGTCCTCGGGCCACCGCGCGAAGGTCGCGTCCCGTTCCAGGTCGGCGACGATCTCGGCGAAGGCGGCGTCGATGTCCTCCGGCCCGTCGGGGTTGTCGCGGCGCGTGCTCATACGGCTTCCTCGGCCCGGTAGCGGTGGATCCGTTGCAGGAACTCGACGCTACCGCTGAACACCTGCGGTGCGTCGTGGTCCAACGTCGCGACGTGGAAGCTGTCCGCCAGCACCACCTCGGTGACGTCCTCGCTGCTCACCCCGTCCAGCACGGTCGCGGCGTTCGCCGGTTCGACGACGTGGTCGACCGCGGAGCGGAACAGCAGCACCGGCTGCCGGACGCGCCGCAGGTCGGCGCGGACGACGTCCCACAGCTGCTGCAGGCTGGCCATCGCCCGCAGCGGCAGCCGGTGGTAGGCCAGCTCGAACCCGTCGGGCTTGGCGATGTCGCCGGTGATGCCGCCGACCGACGGCCACACGCGGCTCAGCAGCGGCACCAGCCGCGCGGCCTTCCGCTGCGTCAGCACCGACGGGTTGACCAGCACGAGGCCCGCCACGTCCGGGTGCTCCTGGGCCAGCCGCAGCGCGAGCGTACCGCCCATGGACTGGCCGAACACGAACACCGACGTGCACCGCCCGCGCAGGTCCGCGAGCTCGTCCTCGACGGCCCGGTACCAGTCCTGCCAGGTGGTGCGGTTCAGGTCCGGCCAGCGGGTGCCGTGCCCGGGCAGCAGCGGGCAGCGCACCGTCACGCCCTCCGCGGCCAGGTGCTCGCCCCAGGCCCGCATGCTCTGCGGTGTGCTGGTGAAACCGTGGCAGAGCAGGACGCCGACGTCCTCCGATCCGTCGTGCGCGAACGGTTCGGCGCCGGAGGGCACGGGCACCACAGCCTCCCTGAGCATCGGTGTGCCGGTAGGGTCATCGTCGCACGGGATGCCGACGAACGGGGCCGCCTCGCGGATCCGGGAATCGGGTAGATCACCATCGTCGCGATCGCATTGTGCTGGTCGCGCGTGCTCCGTAGGCTGAGCAGCGGAATCTTGCTGGGCAGGGAGGCGGCGGCGCGGTGTTGTACTGGGTGATGAAGCACGTTCTGCTCGGGCCCTGGTTGAAGCTGTTCTTCCGTCCGGAGATCCACGGCGCCGAGCACGTGCCGAGCAGGGGTGGTGCGATCCTGGTCAGCAACCACCTCGCGGTCGCTGACTCGTTCTTCATGCCGCTGATGATGCCGCGCCGGGTCACCTTCCTGGCCAAGCGCGAGTACTTCACCGGCAAGGGTTTCAAGGGCAAGCTCAAGAAGTACTTCTTCTCCGGCGTCGGCCAGGTGCCGATCGACCGCTCCAGCGGCGCCGCCGCGCAGGCCGCGCTGGACACCGGCGTCCGGCTGCTCCGCGAGGGCAAGCTGCTCGGCGTCTACCCGGAGGGCACCCGTTCGCCGGACGGCCGGCTGTACAAGGGCAAGACCGGGGTGGCGCGGATGGCGCTGGAGTCCGGTGCCCCGGTGATCCCGATCGCGATGTTCGGCACCGACCGGGTCAACCCGATCGGCTCGAAGATGTGGTACCCGCACAAGGTCGTGGTCAAGGTCGGGCCGCCGCTGGACTTCTCCCGCTACGAGGGGATGGCCGGCGACCGGTTCGTCGAGCGGTCGATCACCGACGAGATCATGTACGCCCTGATGGAGCTGTCCGGCCAGGAGTACGTCGACGTCTACGCGGCCAAGGTCAAGGACGACATGGCCGCGCAGGGCAAGCACATCGCGGGCTGGAAGCCCAGCGGGTCCAGCGACCGGCTGCCGGAGTCGAAGGCCGGCTGACCCGCCGGGCCGCGGTCGCGGTGCGCGGTCCCTCCCCGTACACGCAGCGCGATGACCGGCACCTACGCTGATCTGGTGAGGTTCTTCTACGACTGCGAGTTCATCGAGGACGGACAGACCATCGAGCTGGTGTCGATCGGGATGGTCGACGAGTCCGGCCGCGAGTTCTACGCGGTGTCCACCGAGTTCGACGCGTCCCGGGCAGGCGCCTGGGTCCGGCAGCACGTGCTGCCGCAGCTGCCGCCGCCCGCCGACCCGTGCTGGCGCTCGCGCGCCCGGATCCGCGAAGACCTCTACGAGTTCATGACCTCGCGCGGCTCGAACCCCGAGCTGTGGGCCTGGTACGCGGCCTACGACCACGTGGCGCTGGCCCAGCTGTGGGGCGCGATGCCGATGCTGCCGTCGCGGATCCCGAAGTTCACCCGCGACCTCCGCCAGCGCTGGGAGGACGTGGGCAAGCCGAAGCTGCCCGCCGCCCCGGAGAACGCGCACGACGCGCTCGCCGACGCCCGGCACAACCTGGAGCGGTGGAAGGTCATCGAGGAAGTGCGCAAGAAGCGCGGTTTCGCCATCTGATCCGGCGGCGTGTGCTCGCCTCGCTTGGCGGTGCCGGTGGTGGGGGCTCGAGCCAGGGGTGCGGCGCCGTCGGTGAACTGGGGGCGGTCGCGGCTGGTGGGGGTGCGGTTGCTTGCTGCAACGATCCAGTCCGTGCCAGGCTGTGTCAGGGGGAGACCTCTGTCACAACCAGGCTCACTGAGGAGGCGGCGAAAACCATGCCCGCTGGAATGCGTGTCGGAGTGCTCACCGGGGGCGGCGACTGCCCCGGCCTCAACGCGGTGCTCCGGGCGGTGACCCGCAAGGGGATCTCGGTGCACCAGCACGAGGTCCTGGGCTTCCGCAGCGGGTGGCTGGGCCCGGTGGAGGGCCTGACCATGCCGCTCACCCTGGACCGCGTCGAGGACGTCCTGAGCCGCGGCGGCACCATCCTCGGCTCCTCCCGGACCAACCCGTACAAGGTCGACGACGGCATCGCCAAGCTCAAGAACACCTTGGCGGAGCACCGCGTGGACGCGCTCATCGCGATCGGTGGCGAGGACACCCTCGGCGTCGCCGAGCAGCTCACCCACGACGGGGTGCCGGTGGTCGGCGTGCCCAAGACCATCGACAACGACCTGGACGCCACCGACTACACCTTCGGCTTCGACACTGCGGTGCACATCGCCACCGAGGCCATCGACCGGCTGCGCACCACGGCGGAGTCGCACCACCGCGCGCTGGTGGTGGAGGTGATGGGCCGCCACGCCGGGTGGATCGCCCTGCACTCCGGCCTGGCCGGCGGCGCCAACGTGATCCTGGTGCCGGAGAAGCCGTTCCGCGTCGAGCAGGTCTGCGACTGGGTGGAGCAGCGCTTCGAGCGCCAGTACGCGCCGATCATCGTGGTCGCCGAGGGCGCGGTGCCGGAGGGCGGCCAGGAGGTGCTGGCCACCGGCGAGCGCGACGCCTTCGGGCACGTCCGGCTGGGCGGGGTCGGGACCTGGCTGGCGGACGAGATCGCCAAGCGCACCGGCAAGGAGTCCCGCGCGGTGGTCCTCGGCCACGTGCAGCGCGGCGGCACCCCGACCGCCTACGACCGGGTGCTGGCGACTCGCTTCGGCCTGCACGCCATCGACGCGGTCACCGAGGGCGACTTCGGCAAGATGGTCGCCCTCCGCGGCACGGACATCGTCCGCGTGCCGCTGCGCGAAGCCACGGCCCGGCTCAAGACGGTCCCGCTGGAGCGCTACGCCGAGGCCGAGGTCCTCTTCGGCTGACCCGATCTGCGGTCGCGGCCCGTCGACCGCGACCCACACCCGCACGCCGCCCCGGACACGCCGACGCCGTGTCCGGGGCGGCGCGATCTCCCGGGCAATCGGACACCTGGTTCCCCGGGGAGTCGCGTGAGCGCCGGTGCCCCGAGGCACGCCGCGAGCGGCGTGTTCCAGCATGTGGACGGCCGGTTCCGGACGGTTAGGCTGGCCCCTCGCGAACGGGCGCAGGTGCCGCGCACGCGGCAGGAGCCGCGCCTGCGCGAGCCCCCGCCCGAGCACGATCGTTCGACGCGGAGGGGAAGCAGTGTCCACGCAACCGGTGGCCGGCGGGGAGCAGGTGCTCATCCGCTCGGCTCGGGACGTCACCGACCTGGTCAACTCGGGCGCCGCGCGGGGCAGCCACGCGAAGGTGATCGTGCTGCTGGCGCTCGGCGGCATCTTCCTCGACGCCTACGACCTGACCTCGCTGGCCTACGGCATCACCGACATCAAGCAGCAGTTCGGCCTCTCCCCGGTCGGGGCGGGCACCGTCACCGCCTCCATCAGCGTCGGCGCCATCTTCGGCGCCTGGCTCGGCGGCGTCCTGGTGGACCGGCTCGGCCGCTACCGGGTGTTCATGGCCGACATGCTGTTCTTCGTGGTCTCCGCGCTCGGCTGCGCGCTCGCGCCGAACGTGGAGGTCCTGGTCGTCTGCCGGTTCCTCATGGGCTTCGGCGTCGGCATGGACATCCCGGTCGCCATGGCCTTCCTGGCCGAGTTCTCCCGCCTGAAGGGCAAGGGCAGCAAGGGCTCCCGCACGGCCGCCTGGTCGCCGGCCTGGTACGGGGCCACCAGCGCCTGCTACCTGGTGATCATGGCGCTGTACTTCGCGCTGCCCGACCAGCACCACGACCTGCTGTGGCGGTTCACCGTCGGCTTCGGCGCGGTGCCCGCGCTGGTGATCCTGCTGGTGCGCAACAAGTACATGAACGAGTCGCCCTCGTGGGCGGCGAACCAGGGCGACCTGGAGCGCGCCGCGGAGATCCTGCGCTCCTCCTACGGCGTCAACGCGGTGGTGGCCCCGGACGCGGAGGTGGCCGGGACGCAGCAGGCCGAGCGCCGCGGCCTGCGCGACTTCGCGCGGCTGTTCCACCGCCGCTACCGCGCCCGGACCGTCCAGGCGCTGACCATCGGCCTGGCCCAGACCTTCGGCTACAACGCGGTCGCCTACGGCCTGCCGATCATCATCGCCAGCATCCTCGCCCAGGGCGCGCTGAACACCATCACCGCGTCGCTGGTGCTCAACCTGGTCTTCGCGGTCACCGGCGGGCTGCTCGGCATCCGGCTGGCCAACGCGGCCGGTGCCTGGACGATGACCTTCTCCGGCTTCGCGGTGCAGTTCGCCTCGCTGGTGGTGCTGGCGCTCATCGGGGAGCCCTCGGCGACCGCGTACGTGCTGTTCGCCATCGGCGCGCTGGGCGCGTTCATGTTCGCCCAGGCGTCGGGGCCGGGCGCGCACTTCATGAGCTTCGCCTCGCTGAGCTACCCGACCGAGATGCGCGGCACCGGCATCGGCTTCAACCAGGGCACCCTGCGGGTCGGCTCCACGCTGGCGCTGTTCTTCTTCCCGGTGCTCAGCGCGGCCCTCGGCAGCGGCGTGTTCTGGGTGATCGCGCTCGCCCCGCTGATGGGCCTGGTCGCCCTGCTGGCCAAGCGGTGGGAGCCGGTGGGCTACGACGCCGACGCGGTCCAGGCCCGGTGGGAGCGGGAGCCCGCCGCGTGAGCTAGCCCGGCTGCTCCCACACCGTGATGTCGAGTTCCATCCGGTAGGCGCTGTCCGAGCTGTTGCGGAAGGAGCGGACGACGACCCGCGCGTAGGCGCCGTCGTCGGTCTTCACGCAGAACGCCGCGCCGGGCCTCAGGCTCGAGGACTCGACGGTGTCGACGTAGCCGGCGCGCACGCAGTCCGCGTAGGTGGCGTCGGGTGTTGCGGGTGCGAGGTCGTTCCTCGCGTGGAGGTCGCCGGAGTAGTTCACGAGGTCCTCGTCGGAACTCTTCAGGGCCTCCTCGGCGGGCCAGAGCGGATCGGTGGAGTCCAGGTCCAGCGCGTACCCGTCGGTCAGCACGATGGGGTGGTCGCCGGTCTCGCGCCGGACCGGGGGCGTGATCGAGCCGTTCGGCACCGAGGACGAGGTCGTCGGGGCTGAGCTCGTCGTGGCAGCAGCCGAGCTCGGCGCGGGTGCGGCCGTCCCGGCGGGAGGAGACGGGGGCTGGGCGGGCGGTGTCGGGGAGGTCGCCGCGAGCAGGGACTGGGTGGCGATCGCGGTGATCACCGCCGCGCCCGCCACCACCCCGACGACCGCCACCAGGACCCACTGGTCGACGCGCTTGCCGTAGCTCGACACCAGGTGCACCGCGCCGAGCAGCAGCGCGACCGCGGCGATGACCAGGGCGAGGGCCGTCGTCGGCCCGGTCAGCAGGGTGACCACCGCGGCGACGTCCGCGACGATCCCGACCGGCCACAGCCGCTGTCCCACCGACTTGCGTTCCCGCTGTCGTCCCTGGGGCTCCACGCGCGCGCCCGTCACCGCTGCTCCTCCTTCGACGTGGACGGAACGGAGCCTAGCGGTGGCGGTGCGTGGTCAGGGCCGCTTTCCGGACGAACGGGTGATCTGGCTCGCCCGCACCGCGTTGACGGGGCGCCGTTCGCCGGACCACGATCGGCGGTCACCACCACCGGCGGGAACGGAGCAGCGGATGTCGCGACGCGGCCAGATCACCATGACCGAGGACGAGGTCGTCGAGTTCATCGGCCAGCGGCGGGTGGTGGTGCTGGCCACGGTGAAGCCCGACGGGCGGCCGCACCTGGTGCCGATGTGGTTCGTGCACGACGGCCCGGTCATCGAGGTGTGGTCCTACGCACGCGCGCAGAAGACGCGGAACCTGCGCCGCGACCCGCGCGCCACGCTGCTGCTGGAGGCCGGCACCGGGTACAGCGAGCTGCGCGGGGTGTCGCTGGAGTGCGACGTGGAGCTGCTGGAGTCGCCGGAGGACGTGGAGCGCATCGGCACGGGGCTCGCCGTGCGCTACGGCACGGCCTCGCCGCTGGACCTCAGTGACGAGCAGGCCCGCGCCGCACTGCGCGCGAAGGCCGCCAAGCGGGTCGGCATCCGGTTCACCCCCACCCGGACGATCAGCTGGGACCACCGCAAGCTCGGCGGCGCCTACTGAATCGAGCTCTGCTGGGCTTCCGCATCGTGGGACCGGCTTCCCGGAGTGAGTGCTCCAGCGTCGACCGCCTATCCTGGGCACGTGAACTGGACCGTCGACGTCCCCGTGGATGACCTGCCCGAACTGCCTCCGCTGCCGCCCGAGCTGCGCGCCCGGCTCGACGACGCGCTGTCCCGGCCCGCTGCCCAGCAGCCGAAGTGGCCGGACCCCGAGCAGGTGAAGAACGTCCGGAAGGTGCTCGAGAGCGTCCCTCCGGTGACCGTGCCCTCCGAGGTCGACCAGCTGCGCGAGCACCTCGCCGCGGTCGCCCGGGGTGAGGCCTTCCTGCTCCAGGGCGGTGACTGCGCGGAAACCTTCGCGGACAACACCGAGCCGCACATCCGCGGCAACATCCGCACGTTGCTGCAGATGGCCGTGGTGCTCACCTACGGCGCGAGCATGCCGGTGGTCAAGGTCGGCCGCATCGCGGGGCAGTACGCCAAGCCGCGCTCCAGCGACACCGACGCGCTGGGCCTGCCGTCCTACCGCGGCGACATGGTGAACTCGCTGGTGGCCACCGAGGAAGCGCGCCGCCACGACCCGTCGCGGCTGATCCGGGCCTACGCCAACGCCAGCGCGGCGATGAACCTCTCCCGCGCCCTGACCAGCGCAGGCATGGCCGCGCTGACCAAGGTGCACGACTGGAACAAGGACTTCGTGCTCAACTCCCCGGCCGGGGAGCGCTACGAGTCCGTCGCCGCCGAGATCGACCGCGGCCTGCGCTTCATGGCGGCGTGCGGGGTCGACGACTCCAGCCTGCACGCGGTCCAGTTCTACGCCAGCCACGAGGCGCTGGTGATGGACTACGAGCGCGCCATGCTCCGGCTGGACACCACGGGTGACCGGCCGCGCCTGTTCGACCTGTCCGGCCACTTCCTGTGGGTGGGGGAGCGGACCCGCCAGCTCGACGGCGCGCACGTCGCCTTCGCCGAGCTGATCTCCAACCCGATCGGCATCAAGATCGGCCCGACCACCACGCCCGAGCAGGCCGTGGAGTACGTCGAGCGGCTGGACCCGAACAACGAGCCGGGCCGCCTGACGCTGATCAGCCGGATGGGCAACGGCAAGGTGCGGGACGTGCTGCCGGCCATCGTGGAGAAGGTCACCGCCTCCGGGCACCAGGTGATCTGGCAGTGCGACCCCATGCACGGCAACACCCACGAGTCCAGCACCGGCTACAAGACCCGCCACTTCGACCGGATCGTCGACGAGGTCCAGGGCTTCTTCGAGGTGCACCACCGGCTCGGCACGCACCCCGGCGGCATCCACGTGGAGCTGACCGGCGAGGACGTCACCGAGTGCCTGGGTGGTGCGCAGGAGATCTCCGACACCGACCTCGCGGGCCGCTACGAGACGGCCTGCGACCCGCGGCTGAACACCCAGCAGTCGCTGGAGCTGGCGTTCCTGGTCGCGGAGATGCTCCGCGGCTGACCGACGACCGTCCGACCGGGCCCCGGGACCCTCGCGGTTCCGGGGCCCGTCGTCTACCGGCGGGAGGCCAGCGGTGCGCGGGAGGCGCGGCCGACGACCTCGCTGAGGCCCAGCGGGTCGAAGCGGACCAGGGACAGCCCGCCGAGCAGCGCCGCGCCGATGCCCACCGCCACGAACGGCCAGTTGTACATCGCCTGCTCGCCGTCCGGGTAGTACGCCAGCACCAGGGCGATCGAGGCGCCGACCACGTAGGACAGCGCCCGGGGCGTCCAGGCGAACGCGGCGCCCAGCGCCAGGCCCCAGGTGGTGTACCAGGGCAGCAGGACCGGGGACAGGAGGGCGCCGCAGCACAGCACGATCGCCGCGCGGCGCACCGCGTCCGGGCCGCCCTCGCGCGCCTGCCACCAGTGCCAGACCAGCAGCACCACGAGCAGCGCGGAGCCGAGCGTGCGGGTGGTGCCCACGAACGGCCAGATGTTGGTCTCGCCGAACAGCGACACCAGGCTGTGCACCGCCTGGCCGACTGCGGTCGGGGCGGACAGGTAGTTCACGATCATGCCGGGGGCCGACAGCCCGGACAGCCAGCCGAGCCCGACCTTGGCCAGCAGCGTGCACCCGCCGAAGACCACCGTGAACACCCCGAGCGCGGGGACCACCGCGCGCACGAACCGCTGCCACAGCGGCCCGGTGAGCCGGGCCGCCCAGAGCCACACCAGGAACGGCAGCGCCAGCCCGGCGGTGGCCTTGACCGCCATGGCCGCGGAGGCCAGCGCGATGCCGGCGGCGCTGCGCCCCTCCAGCGCCAGCAGGGTGCCCACCGCGAGCAGCCCGATCATCAGCATGTCGTTGTGCGGGCCGCCCACCAGGTGCACCACCGTCATCGGGCTCGCCGCGACCAGCCACAGCGCGACCGGCAGCCGGCCGCCGAGGTGGCGGACCAGGCCGGGCAGCGCGCAGACCAGCATCACCAGGCCGCCGAGCAGCACCAGCCGCATCACGATGACGCTGGCGATGATGTCGTGCCCGGCCAGCAGGACCACGCCCTTGGCCACGCCCATGAACAGCGGCCCGTACGGGGCCGGCGTGGTCTGCCAGGTCGGGTGCACGTTCTCCGGGATCGGGCCGGTGAGCGCGGACGGGCCGACGCCGTAGGGGTCGAGCCCGTGCAGCGCCAGCAGCCCCTGTCCGAGGTAGCTGTAGACGTCGCGGGTGAACAGCGGCGGGGCGATGAGCATCGGCGCCAGCCAGGCGACCGTCGCCCACAGCACGCCGCGGGAGGTCACCAGGTGCGCGAGCACCCCGCGCCCGAGCCGCACCCACGCCCACACCAGCAGTGCGAAGCCGAGGTAGACGACGGCGACGGCGACGTCCTGGCCGTGCCCGTAGCGCAGCACCGACAGCGGGCCGGAGCCGAGGAACGGGTCGTGCACGAGCGTGCCGCCCGCGCCGAACCCCCCGACCACGAGCAGCGCGGACCCGATGGCGCCGAGCGCGATGGTGCGCAGCGGCAGCGGACGGCCCGCACGCCGTCCGCCGCTGGCCAGGTCGGCTGTCGTGTTGTCGGTCCGTTCGGACCAGTCGGGGGCCGACTCGGTGGAGACAGTCGGGGACATCGTGCGCCCAATGTTTCCACAGCGAACCGGCTGCGCGGCTGTGACCAGGCCAGATCCGCCGAGCAGTCCCGGATCAGGTGATCTCCGGCGGGTCAGTCGCCGCAGGTAGGTCCCAACGACCGGAAAACGTTACGCAACCCCGTGGAGATCAACGTCACATCAGAACGCGGTGGCGTGGATCTCACTCCCGGGCCGGACCTTGGACCCGGGCAGCGGGTACTGCCCGAAGACCACCATGTTCTGCCGGTGGAAGATCGCGTTCACGTTGAGCCGCAACCCCAGCGCCGCGGCCTGCTGCTGCGCCTGCTCCACGGTGACCCCGCTGAGGTTGGGCACCGTCACCGCGTTGGACAGCAGCACCCCGACCCGGGGCTTGCCGGCCAGCCGGACCTCGGTGCCGGGTTCCGGATCGGTGCTGATGACGTGGTCGGCCTCCACGTCCGCGCTGAACTCGCGGCCCAGCTCGTAGGGCTCGAAACCGGCGGCGGCCAGCGTGGCGAAGGCCTCGTCGCGGCTCATCCCGCGCACGTCGGGCACCGGGACCGGCGGCGGCCCCTTGCTGACGATGATCGTCACCTCGCTGCTGATGTTCAGCGGCGTGCCCGGTGCCGGGTCGACGCTGATGACGCGGCCCTCCGGCACGGTGGTGTGGTACTGGTCGGCGGACTCGTCGTGCTTGGGCACCAGCTTCGCGTTGCGGATGAGGCTCTCGGCCTCGGCCAGCGGTGTGCCCTCGGCGATCTCGGGCACCTCGGGCTTGCCCAGCGACACCACCAGCTCGACGGTGCTGCCGCTGCGGACCTGCGTGCCCTCCTCGGGGTTGGAGCTGATCACCGTGCCTTCCGGCACGACGTTGTCGTGCTCCCGGGTGACGTTGCCGACCAGGTCGGCGGCGGTGAGCGCCTGCTGCGCGGCCGCCTCCGTCTGGCCCACGACCTTCGGGACCTCGACGAAGGTGCCCGAGCCCAGCCAGAACGCCCCGCCGCCCACGAGCGCGGCGAGCGCCAGGACGACCGCGGTCCAGATCGCGACGGTCCGCCGCCCGCGCTGGCGCGGGCGGGCCGGTGGCGGGGGCGGGACCGGCCCGGCGTCCTGCGCGTAGTCCTCGTCGCCGGTGGCCGGGCGCAGCATCGCCCGGGTCCGCTGCGGCGCGGCCGGCGGCGGTGGGGGCGGTGCGTCCTGGACGGCCGGGATCTGCGCGGTCGGCGGGTCGTCGGTGATGGCGGGGATCTGGGCGGTGCGCTCGGCCGACTCGGGGGCCGGCACCGGGACCAGCGAGATGCCGAGCTCCTCGCGCGCCTTCCGCACCTCGGTGAGGAACGCCTCGGCGCTCTGCGGGCGCTGCGCGGGGTCGCGCCGGGTGGCGCGCACCACCAGCTCGTCGATGGCCGGCGGCAGGTCGGGGACCAGCTCGGACGGCGGCGGCACGTCGTCGTTGACGTGCCGGTAGGCCACCGAGAGCGCGGTGTCGCCGACGTACGGCGGTCGGCCGGTGAGCATCTCGTAGAGCACGATCCCGGCCGCGTAGACGTCGGTGCGCGCGTCGGCGGCACCGGTCGTGACCTGCTCGGGGGAGAGGTAGGCGACGGTGCCGAGGATGACGCTGCCGCTGGTCGTCCCGGCCTCGGCGGCCGCGCGGACCAGCCCGAAGTCGGCGACCTTGACCGAGCCGTCGGAGCCGATCAGCACGTTCTCCGGCTTGACGTCGCGGTGCACCATCTCCGCCCGGTGCGCGGCGTCCAGCGCGGACAGCACCGGCTCGATGACGCTCAGCGCCATCGGCAGCGGCAGCTGTCCGCCGCGGTCCACGATCAGGTCGCGCAGCGTGCAGCCCTCGACCAGCTGCATCACCAGGAAGACGTGGTCGCCGTCGCTGCCGTGGTCCACGCCCTGGTCGTAGACGGCCACGATGTCGGGGTGGTGCAGCTTGGCCGCGGCCCGGGCCTCGCGCTCGAAGCGCTGCACGAACGACCGGTCACCGGAGTACTGCTCGTCCATGACCTTGATGGCCACCGGCCGGTCCAGCCGCGTGTCCAGGCCCCGGTAGACGGTGGACATACCGCCGCGGGCGAGCAGTGCATCGACCCGGTACCGGCGTTCGAGCATGGCTCCGACGAGGCTCGGGCCGCGTCCGCGCCGTGTCTCAGAAGTCATTGTCCGCCAACCGCCGGGTAACCGTTCCACCCCCGATTGTGGCAGGTGCGGCCGACGTGCCGAGGCCAGGTCGAGGGAGGTCCATGATCGTCGTCGCGGGGCGGCGCCGACGGTCCTGCGCACGAGGATCCCGCCGTGCGGGTGCTCGGCGTCCGACCCCGCGGTGTGGCAAAGTATCAGCGTGAGTGCGATCCCAGCTGCCCCGGACGTTCTCGCTCCCGATGTGGAGGTCGTTCCGCTGGAGACCGTCGCCGAGCGGATCGGTCGGTCCGTGACCCGGGTGCACCAGATGATTCGTGATGGACACCTGCTGGCGCTGCGCCGCGGCTCCGTGCTCGGCGTGCCCGCACCGTTCCTCGCCGGGAACGAGGTCGTGAAGGGACTGCCCGGCACGATCACCCTGCTCCGGGACGCCGGCTACCACGACGACGAGATCCTCCGCTGGCTGTTCACCCCGGACGACTCGCTGCCGGGGACCCCGATCGAGGCCCTGCGCGGCGACCGGGGCCGGGAGGTCAAGCGCCGCGCCCAGGCGATGGGCTTCTGACGCGCCCGCGGGCGCGCAGCGGTGCTGCGCACGGCTGCGCGCTCACCGCCTGCCGGTGATGCGCTGCGCCGCGAGCTTGCCGGAGACCAGCACGGGGGGCACGCCGACCCCGGGGGTGGTCCCGGAGCCGGCCAGCACGACGTTGCCCAGCCCGCGGACCAGGTTCCGCGGGCGGAACGGACCGGTCTGCGGGAAGGTGTGCGCGGCGGAGAACGGAGTCCCCGCGGCGTGCCCCTGCGCGGCCCAGTCCGCGGGCGTGACCAGCTCCTGCACCTCGATCGAGCTCTCCAGGCCGGTGAACCCGCGCCGCTCCGCGGTGCGCAGCAGCTCGTCGCGGTAGGCCGGGCCCACCCGCGCCCAGTCGATCGGCCCGGTGGCCAGGTTCGGGCACGGGGCGAGCAGGTAGTGCAGTTCGCGGCCGGCCGGCGCGAGCGTCGGGTCGGTCGCGGTCGGCCGCGTGACCAGCAGCGACGGGTCGCTCATCAGCGCGCCGTCGCGGATGATCTCGGTGAACGTCTGCTCCCAGGCGGCGCCGAAGGAGATCGTGTGGTGCGCCTCGGACCAGCTGCGCGTGGTCCCCGCGTGCAGCACCACGGCCGAGGGGGACCAGCGCAGCCGCCGCCGGGGCCGCCGTCCCAGCAACCGGTGCACCACCGGCAGGTCCGGGGTGAGCACGAAGGCGTCGGCGCGGAGCCGCTCGCCGGTCGCGGTGCGTGCCGCGACGACGCGGTCGCCGCGCCGTTCCAGGTCGGTGACCTCGGTTCCGTAGCGGAACGCGACCCCGGCGTCCGCGGCGGCGTCGGCGAGGGCCCGCGGCACCGCGTGCATGCCGCCGCGCGGGAACCACACGCCGCCGACGGTGTCCATGTAGGAGATCACCGCGTACAGCGCCAGCGCGCGCCGCGGGTCGAGGCCCGCGTAGAGGGCCTGGAAGGAGAACACCCGGCGCAGCCGTTCGTCGCCCAGGAAGCGGCCGACCGCGGCGCCGAGGCGGCCGAAGCCACCCAGCGCGGCCAGCCGGAGCAGCTCCGGTGACAGCAGGTCCAGCGGGGAGTCGAAGTTCGCGTCGATGAACCGGTGCATCTCCGCCCGGTACACCTCGACCAACCAGCGGCGCAGCCGCCGGTACCCGGCCGCCTCCGCGGGCCCGGCGAACCGGCGCACCTCCTGCTCCATCGCCTCGGCGTCGGTGTGCACGTCCAGCACCGAGCCGTCGGCGAAGCGCGCCTGGTACGCCGGGTGCAGCGGGACCAGGTCGAGGCGGTCGGCCAGCGACGCACCGACCGCCTGCAGCGCCTCGTCGACCAGCTCCGGCATGGTCAGCACGGTCGGGCCGGTGTCGATGCGGTAGCCGTCCAGCTGGTGCAGCCCGGCGCGGCCGCCCGGCGCCGGCGCCCGCTCCACCACCGTCACCTGCCGCCCCGCCCCGGCCAGGTGCAGCGCCGCGGCCAGGCCGGCGAGCCCGGCGCCGACGACCAGCACGCGGTCGCTGCGGCCGCTGGTGGTGCGCATCAGCGGGTCCGGTCGGTGACCGCGACGGCCAGCTCGGCGAGCCGCGACGCGGCCGGTTCGGCCAGGTCCGCGCCGTGCAGCGCGTGCAGCGCGGAGGCGGTCAGGTCGGTGATGCGCTCCTCCACCGCCGCGACGGCGCCGAGCCGGGTGAGCACCTCCCGCGCCTGCTCCACGCGCTGCTCGTCGAGGTCCGGGTCGCCGAGGACGCCGTGCAGCAGGTCCAGGGCCTCCTGGTCGCCCTTCTCCCGGGCGGTGGCCGCGGCCTCGGCGATGAGCACCGTCCGCTTGCCCTCGCGCAGGTCGTCGCCCGCGGGCTTGCCGGTCACGCCGGGGTCGCCGAAGACGCCGAGCAGGTCGTCGCGCAGCTGGAAGGCGACGCCGATGTCGGAGCCGAACCGGCGCAGCGCCTCCAGCGCCTCCGGGCTCGCCCCGGCGACCTCCGCGCCCAGCTCCAGCGGGCGCTGCACGGTGTAGGAGGCGGACTTGAGCTGGCAGATCCGCAGCGCGGCCTGCGGCGTCTCGTCGCCGCGGACCTGGCCGAGCACGTCCAGGTACTGCCCGGCGAGCACCTCGGTGCGCATCGCGCGCCACGGCCGCAGCGCCCGGGCCAGCGCGGCCGGCGGGATGCCGGCGCCGTGCAGCATGTCGTCGGCCCAGGACAGCGCGAGGTCGCCGAGCAGCACGGCGGCGGCCATGCCGAACTGCTCGCCGTCACCGGCGAAGCCGGACTCCCGGTGCACCTGCTCGAACCGGCGGTGCACGGTCGGGCCGCCGCGCCGGGTGTCGGACCCGTCGATGAGGTCGTCGTGCACCAGCGCGCAGGCCTGCAGCAGCTCCAGGGCGCTGGCGGCGCGCAGCATCGCCACCGCCTCCCGGCCCTCCGCGCCACCGCCGGCAGCACGCCACCCCCACCAGGCGAACGTGGGGCGGATCCGTTTGCCGCCGCCGAGCACGAAGCCGGCCAGTTCCACCACCGCGGCCTGGAAGGCCGGGTCGAGGTCGTCCGCTTCGGCGCGGCGGGACCGCAAGAATTCGGTCAGCTCCTGCTGGACCTGCTCGGGAAGGTTCGACTCCACGACGGTGTCCTCGTTGGTCGCTTGCGCGGTAACCGAATGTGATGGGGGCATCCCACCATCCTCCGCGATGTTGTTCTGGCTCGCCCGCTCGGGGCCACTGGTTCGCTCCCAGTCACTGAGAAGACTTCGGAGCGTAGCCACGCTCGTATGCTGCGCCGCATGGCACTGGTGGACCGGTTGCGCACCGGGCGGACGACCTTCTCGGTCGAGTTCTTCCCTCCCCGCAACGACGACGAGGAGCGCGTCCTCTGGCGGGCGGTGCGCGACCTGGAGCCCCTGGACCCGGCGTTCGTGTCGGTGACCCTACGGCGCGGGCGGCTCCAGCCGCGACCGCACCGTCCGGACCACCGCGCGCATCGCGCAGGAGACCACGCTGACCCCGGTGGCGCACCTGACCGCCGTCGACCACTCCGTGGCCGAGCTGCGCCACGCCGTCGGCTGGTACGCCGCGTCCGGGGTGCGCAACGTGCTGGCGGTGCGCGGTGACCCGCCCGGCGACCCCACCGGCCCGTGGGTCCGCCACCCGGAGGGGCTGGAGCACGCCGAGGAGCTGGTGCGGCTGGTCCGCGAGCTCGGCGACTTCTGCGTCGGCGTGGCGGCCTTCCCGCACGGGCACCCGCGGTCGACCGACCTGGAGACCGACGCCGACCACCTGGTCCGCAAGGTCCGCGCCGGGGCGGACTTCGCCATCGCCCAGCTGTTCCTGGAGCCGGAGCACTTCCTGCGGCTGCGCGACCGGATGGCCGCGCGCGGCTGCCACGTGCCGCTGCTGCCGGGGGTCATGCCGATCACGACGCCGCGGGTGCTGGCGAAGTTCGGCGAGCTCGCCGGGGTGCCGGTGCCCCGGGCCATCGCCGACCGACTGCTCCCGTTGGTCGACGACCCGGCCGGGTTCCGGCAGGCCGGGGTGGACGTGGTGACCCGGCTCTGCGAGCGGCTGATCGCGGAAGGGGTGCCTGCGCTGCACTTCTACACCCTCAACCGTTCCAAGGCGACGCGCCAGGTGGTGGCCTCGCTCGGGTTGTGACGGCGGGGTTCAGACGTTCGCCTCGACCTCCTGCTCGGCGCGGGTGCGCAGGTGCGTGCGCAGCGCGAGCACGCCCACCAGAGCCGCCGCGACGAGGGTGAGGGCGCCGACCAGCAGCGCCCAGCCGAGCCAGTCCCCGGCCGCGCTCGAGTACTGGTAGGTCGCCGACATCTCGGTGACCGACCCCGGCTCCAGCGTCCAGCTGACGGTGCCCGCCGACTCCTGGCCGTTGGCGTTGGTGATCTCGCCCGGGGCGCTGACCGTGAGCTCCACCGTGGAGGCGGTGTCGGCCAGCGGGGTCAGGTCCACCGACCCGTCGAAGATGACCAGCGAGCCCGCTCGGGACAGCTCCAGCCGGTACCGGGAGTCGGACTGGGTGAGCGCCGCGGCCAGGTGTTCCACCTCGGCGAAGCTCAGGTCGTGGAACGACAGCCGGTGTCCGGCGCGGCCCTCGCCGCGGTACGGGGTGACCTCGACCCGGTCGGCCAGCGCCTCCGGCGGGCGCAGCTCGAACGGCGGCGTGCCGTCGAGCGTCTCGGCGGCCACCAGCACCTCGCCGGACACCAGGTCGTCCCCGGAGACGTTGACCGAAGCGTTGACGCGCAGGCACCCGCTGAGCAGCGCACCGAGCACGGTGAACAGCACCAGCAGCGATGCCGCGCGACGGCGCGGTTTCCCACCCTCCACCTGGGGGATCTTCGCACCTGGCGGCCGATCCTGCCGACCGCGCGTCCCCCCATCGTCGCAGTGCGTGCGGGGACACCGACCGCGATAGCGTGGCGGCATGGGAGTTGACCACGACGGCGTGCACGAGATCAGCGACCGGTTCGTCGACGAGCTGGCCGCGCTCGACCCGATCGCCGCGACGTACCTGGGTGTGCCAGGTGGGGAAGACGAGCTGACCGACTACTCGCCGGACGGGCACCGGGCGCGCGCCGAGCTGGCCCGCCGCAGCCTGGCGGCGGTGCAGGCCGCCGAGCCGCGCGACGACTCGGAGCGCATCGCGCAGGCGGTGTTCACCGAGCGGGTGGGACTGGACCTGGAGCTGCACGAGATCGGTGCGGACATGTCCGCGCTCAACGTGATCGCCTCGCCGGCGCAGGACCTGCGGCAGGTCTTCGACCTGATGCCGACCGACACCCCGGAGCACTGGCGCACCATCGCCCGCCGCATGTCGGTGGTGCCCGAGGCGGTGCTGGGGCTGCGCGCCGGCCTGCTGGCGGCGGCCGCGGACGGCAACGTGGCGGCGGCGCGGCAGGTCACCAAGGTCGCCGAGCAGTGCGACACCTGGGCCGGACGCGGCGGGAAGTCGTTCTTCGCCGCGATGGTGGAGCGCGCCGAGGGCGTCGACGAGCCGCTGCGCCGCGACCTCGACACGGCGGCGGAGTCGGCCGCCGAGGCCTACGCCGGGCTCGCCGACTTCCTGCGCACCGAGCTGCTGCCGAAGGCGCCGGCGAAGGACGCCGTCGGCGAGGAGCGGTACCGGCTGTGGTCGCGGTACTTCACCGGCGCCCGGCTGGACCTGCGCGAGGCCTACGAGTGGGGCTGGGAGGAGTTCGCCGGCATCGAGGCGGAGATGAAGCAGGTCGCGGACCGGATCAAGCCGGGCGCGACGCTGGCCGAGGCCGCCGCGGCGCTCGACGCCGACCCGCGCTACCGGGTGCGCGGCCAGAAGGCGTTCGAGGAGTGGATGCAGCGGTTGTCCGACCAGGCGCTGCAGGACCTGCGCGGGACGCACTTCGACATCCCGGACCCGCTGATGGAGCTCGAGTGCCGGATCGCGCCCCCGGGCGGCGGAGTCGGCGCCTACTACACCGGGCCGACCGAGGACTTCTCCCGGCCGGGCCGGATGTGGTGGTCGGTGCCCGCCGACAAGGAGGACTTCCCGACCTGGCGCGAGGTCTCGACCGTGTACCACGAGGGCGTCCCGGGGCATCACCTCCAGGTGGCGACCGCGGTGCACCAGGCGGAGCGGCTGAACAAGTTCCAGCGGCTGGCCTGCTTCGTGTCCGGGCACGGCGAGGGCTGGGCGCTCTACGCCGAGCGCTTGATGCGCGAGCTGGGCTACCTCGAGGACGACGGCGACCTGCTGGGCATGCTCAACGACCAGCTGTTCCGCGCGGCGCGCGTGGTGGTCGACATCGGCATGCACCTCGAGCTGGAGATCCCGGCGGGCACCGGCTTCCACGAGGGCGAGCGCTGGACCCCGGAGCTGGGCCTGGAGTTCATGCTCAGCCGGACGATCACCGACCCGCAGCACGTCCGCGACGAGATCGACCGCTACCTGGGCTGGCCAGGCCAGGCCCCCTCGTACAAGCTCGGCGAGCGGCTCTGGCGGGCGGCCCGCGACGAGGCGAAGCAGCGCCACGGCGCGGACTTCGACGTCAAGGAGTTCCACACGACGGCCCTGCGCATGGGCGGCATGGGGCTGGACACCCTCCGCGAACAGCTCGCGCGGCTGTAGACGGCACGCCTCCCGCCGGCTCACCCCGGCGGGAGGCGCCCGTCACCAGGTCCGCTGGTGCTCGAGCAGGCGCGCGCGGGCCGCGGGGTCGGTGCGGTCGGCCTGGCGCGCGGTCTCCTCGGCCGCGCGGTCGGCGGCGCGCTCGGCCGCGGCGACGTCCGGCTCCGCGCCGCGCAGCACGTCGGCGATGATGCTGGCCTGCGCGGCCATCGCCGAGGCGAACGGGTGGTAGGGCGCCGCCACCGGGCTCAGGTGCTGGCCGTTGATCCAGGCCGCGTCCCCGGTCGCGCACGCGTCATGTCCCTCGGACGGGCCGTAGGTGTCGACGAAGGTGGCGCCGGTGCGCTGCGCCGCGTCGGCGATCGCGGCGTTGAGCGCCTGCTCGACCTCGTCCGCGTAGCGGTAGTCGCCGTCGGCGATCGGCAGGACGTCCGGGCAGTAGCCCTCCTCCGGCACGATGCGCGGGTAGCCGATGACCAGGACCCGCGCCTGCGGCGAGCGCTCCCGCACGCCCCGGACGACCTCCGCCACGCGGTGCCCGGTGAGCTCGATGCGCCGCATGAGGTCGTCGCCGCCGTCGACGGCGAAGTGCTCCCGGCACGGTGATCCGACCGGGTCGGTGGCCCGCAGGCTGGAGCAGACGTTGATGGCGTCGCTGAAGACGTCGAAGTCGTTCCCGCCGATGCCCAGCGTGACCAGGTCCGTGTCCTCGGTGAGCGCGTCGAACTGCGGCCCGGTGTACCAGTCCTGGGCGCTGGTCATGTCCGTGGTGTCCGCGCCGCCGCAGCTGACGTCGGTGAACTCCGCCGGTTCGAGCTCGCGCGCCAGCAGGGCCGGGTAGTTGTTCGTGGACCGCCCGCACAGCAGCGGGTCCAGCCGCATCCACGGGATGAGCGGCCCCGAGGTGAACGAGTCGCCGAGGGCGACGTAGTGCTGGTACCGGGGTCCGGCCGTGGCCGGGGCGGCCGCCAGGGACACGCCCGCCACCACCGACACCGCGATCGCCCCCGCTCTGCGCAGCAGTCCCACCCGGCCCATCGCCACCTCCACCCGTCGTCACCTGCTGGTGACGCAGTGAAGACGATCACACGGCGCGGGGCAAGATCTTCGTGAAAGTTATTCGCGTTTTTCGCCCGGATGCCGGGCCTAGCGGGGCTCCAGCGGCAGCGGGCGGCCGAGCACCGCGAACGGGCGCGGGTCGCCGGCGAACCGGTAGTTGCGCAGCACGTCGGTGAAGCCGACCCGGCGGTACAGCCGCCAGGCGCGCGTCGGTCCCTCCGGGGTGGACAGCAGGACCTTGGTGCCCGGGGCGCCGGCCAGCAGGCGGCGCAGGATCTCCTCGCCGAGCCCGGCACCCTGGCCGGACGGGTGCACGTGCAGCTCGGTCAGCTCGAAGTAGTCGTCCAGCCAGTCGCCAATCTCGGCCCCGCTGCTCAGCAGGCCGCGGCGGACCTGCTCGTGCCACCACTGACCGGGGGCGCCGAGGTAGCCGTAGCCGATGCCGATGAGCTCGTCCTGGTCGGTGAACGCGCCGACGCAGCGCCACCCCGCGCGCAGCATGTGCGCCGACCACATCGGGGCGCGCTGCTGGACGGTGGAGGGCGGGTATCCCATCGCGGTCACGTAGATCTGCAGGGCTTCGGGCAGGCGGGCCCGGAGCTGGTCGGCGGTCAGCTCGGCGATCCGTTCGCGGCGGGGTGAAGGAGCGGCGGTCACGGCCGAACACTAACCGGTGTGCGGCGCGGCGTCCTTCCTGGCGTGTCCCGCGCGTGGCGAGGCGGTCACCCGGCGTCCGGCGCCTCCCTCCGGGTGATCATCGCCGCTGATCATCCCTCGAACAGGTGAGCTATCGCGCAGTGCTTGAGGTGGGCCGTCGGGGGCGCTAGTCTGGCTGTGTTCGAACGCGAGTTCGACGAACTGAGGTTCGAACAGTGGTCCGGCGGCGGAGTGGGGGAAGCGCTCCGCCGCCGGACCGGCCGCCCCGGACCGGAGGCGGCGGAGGGGAGCCCTGGTGGGCGCGGACGACTTCGTCGTGCAGAGGAGAGCGCCGATGTCTTTTTCCACCGATCTCGCGATACCCGCTCCGCGGAGCGCCGTGGAGGACCAGGGCCCGACCCCTGAGGCGGAGACCCCGGCGGGCTCGCTGTCGCTGCTGCTCCACGCGCGGACCTGCCTGCACGACGCGGAGCAGGCGGACCGCCCGGCCGAGCGGTACGTGGCCGCTCACGTGGCGGCGCTGCGCGCGGCCACGGCCGTGGTGGTGGCCCGCTCCCGGCAGTGCGGGGAGCAGCGACCGGCCAGCGTGTGGCGCTTGGTGACGGACGCCGCGCCGGAACTGCGGGAGTGGGCGGCCTACTTCGCGGCGCGGTCGGACCGGCGCGCGGCCGCCGAGGCCGGGGCGCCGACCATCACCTGGCTCGACGCCGACGCCCTGCTGGCGCGCAGCCGGGAGTTCCTGGACATCGTCGGACGCAGCTTGCTGGGGGTGGCGCGGTGAACGGCACGGGAGTGGGCGTGGACCACGGGCGGATGCTGGACCTGCTCGGCATCGAGGCGCAGCTGCTCATCGCGGCGACGCACGACGCGCACCCGGACCAGCCGGTGTGGAGCGCCTCCGGGCGGACGCTGGGGGAGACCGTGCGGCACCTGGGCGACCTGTGCGAGGACGCGTTGTCCTGGCTGGGGTCCTCCGAGGTGGAGCGGCCGTGGGAGCTGCCGGAGCGTCCCGAGCTGCGCGAGGTGACCAACCGGTTCGCGGTCCGGTTGGCCGCGCTGCTCGCGGAGTTCGGGTCCCGGCCACCGCACGACCCCTGCCCGACCTGGTGGCCGGAGCAGCACGAGGTGCGCTTCTGGGTGCGCCGGATGCTGCACGCCACCACGGTGCACCGGGTGGACGTGCAGACGGCGGCGGGGGTGGAGCGCACCGCGATCGAGACCGACGTGGCCGTCGACGGCGTCGACGAGGTGCTGCGGGTGTGGTTCGCCCACCGGCTGCACGCCCTCGGCATCACCGCGAGCCACGCCTGCTCGGTCGGGGTGCACGTGGCCGGGCGCAACTGGCTGGTGACCGCGGACGAGCGCAGCACCGCCGTGGTCAGTTCGGACGACGTCGCAACCACCACGCCGGACGCGGTGGTCAGCGGAGACCCCGCCGCGGTCTACCTGTGGACGTGGGGTCGGCTGCCGAACCGGGCGGTGGAGATCAGCGGCGACCCGGACGCGGTCGCCCAGCTGTGGGGGCTGCTGCAGCTCGCCACCCGCTGACCGAGTCCGGAAATCCGGTTGCACGGCGAGCTCGGCGGCGTGCAGCGTGGGCGGGTGCTGGTCCGACGTGAAACTCCCGCCGACGTCTCCGCCATCCACGCGGTGCACGCGGCCGCCTTCGCGGATGCCGACCGACCGGACGTGGTCCCGGTGGAGGCCGGGCTCGTCGACGCGCTCCGCGCCGACGACGCCTGGCTGCCGGCGCTGTCGCTGGTCGCCGAGCAGGACGGGAGGGTCGTCGGGCACGTCGTGTGCACCCGCGGCCACATCGCCGACGTCCCGGCGCTGGCGCTGGGACCGCTCGGGGTGCTGCCGGAGCTCCAGCGGCGCGGCGTCGGGTCAGCGCTGGTGCACGCGGTCCTCGGCGCGGCGGACGCGCTCGGCGAACCGGCTGTCGTCCTGCTCGGACACCGGGAGTACTACCCGAGGTTCGGGTTCGAGCCCGCCGTGGAGCACGGGATCACCCCGCAGGTCCCCGAGTGGGCCTCGCACCTGCAGGTCCGCACCCTGAGCTCCTACGACCCGGCGATGCGGGGCGAGTTCACCTACCCGAAGCCCTTCCTGGAGCTGTAGCCGCGGCACCGGGTCAAGGCAGGGAGAGCACGGCCGCGAGCAGCAGGACCCAGATGAGGGTGGTCGCGTAGGCGACGAGGATCCCGAGCAGCGCGGAGCTGACCAGCGAGCCGGCGAAGCGCCATCCGCCCCGCCAGCCGTGCTGCCGCAGCGTGCGGTACAGGTTCAGCCCGCCCGTCGGCACCGCGATGGCCAGCAGCGTGATCAGGAACGAGTCCACCCGGGCATTGTCGGTCGCCGGGTGCCCGGTCTCGCCCGGGAACGGGGAAACCGGGCGCTCACGCGCAGCGTCGCGGAGCAGGTGAGCACACCGACCAGCGCGGCGCTGCTGACGAGACCGGAGACCTGCCACGCGACCTGCCAGCCGTGCCGCCGCAGCAGACGGTGCAGCGTCGAGCCGCCTGCCGCGAGCGCGGTGGCCACCGGCGCGGCCTCGACCACTCCCACGACCGGCCCGCCGGTCCGCGCCCGACCGGCGTTCCCGCGAGCGCCTCAGGCGCGCAGGCGCAGACCCTTCGGGGTGGCGCGGAAACCCGCTTCGGTGAGCACTGCGGCGAGCTTCGACCCCCACGCGCCCTCGCCGTCGGCGCGCTGCACCGCGAGCTGGTCCAGCCAGCCGTCGCGCACCACGCGGACGAGACCGTCCGCGGCTGCCCGCAAGGCCGACTCGTCCTCGGTGAACGACAGCAGCGACTTCCCGCCGCGCTCGACGTAGAACACCGCCTCCCCGGCCACGAGCACCACCAGGGCGCCGGCCTTGCGGCCCGGCCGGTGCCGGGTCTCGCCCATCACGGCGGGCCACTCCAGCGCACCGCCGTAGGGCTGCGCCGGGTCGGCGGCGGCCAGCACCACGGCCTCACCGTCGCCGTTCTCGTCGCGCGACAGCGCGCGCAGGCGGTCGATCGCACCGGGCACCGCGAACTGCGCCGCGCCCAGCCCCTCCACGACGTAGCCGCGACGGCAGCGCCCGGACTCCTCCATCGCCCGGAGCACCTTGTACACGGCGGAGAACCCGCCCGTGACGCGCTCCACGTCCAGGGCCCCGCGGGTGAGCACGCCGTGCCGCTCCAGGAACGCCTCGGCGCGCGCGTGCGCGCGGCGCGTCGGCTCGTCCGCCGGCTGCGGAGCCAGGGACCACCGCCCGGCGACCGTCGGCGGACCGCTGCGGCTCGGCATCGCCCGGCGCCCGGCGCGCAGCCGCGCGTAGCGCCCGCGCGGCGCGCGCCGCCGCGGCTTGTGCGCAGCGCCCCGGCCGGACACCAGGGAGCGCAGCGGGGCGAGCGTGTCGTTGGTGACCGCGCCCGCCCACACCAGGTCCCACAGTGCCGAGATGACCGCGTCGTCGGCGGGCGCCTCCTCGCCCTGCTCCCGCAGCAGCTCCCCGGCCCGGTCGGCCAGCTGCCGGAAGAACAGCGCCCCACCGTCCAACGCGGACACGATCGCCCGGTGCAGCGGGGAGTCGGTGCCGGACTCCTCCGGCAGGTCCGGCAGCAGCAGGTCCGCGACGTCGGTGGGCGCCAACGCGATCCAGCCGTCGCCACCGGGCAGCGCGCCGGACCCGACCCACGTCACCTCCCCGGCCGCGGTCAGCTCGTCGAGCAGCGCGGGCGAGTAGCCGGGCAACCGCGCGGGCAGGACCAGCGACTCCAGACCGCTGGCCGGGACCGGCACCCCGGCCAGCTGCTCGACGACGGAGTACACGTCGTCCACCGTCGGCGCCGTCCGCAGCCGCGCCCCGATGCCGTGCCAGGCGGGCAGGAACCGCCCCAGCGCAGCGGGTTCGACGGGCTCGACCTCCGCGCGCAACCGCGCCAGCGAGGCCCGCCGCAACCGCCGCAGCACCTCGGCGTCGCAGTACTCCAGGGCCCGACCGCCGCCGGCTTCCAGCGGCCGCAGCTCGCCGCGGACCAGCCGTCCGGTCCCGGTCAGCCGGTCCAGCACGCCGTGCACCACCGCGACCCCCAGCCCGAAGCGCTGGGCCGCGGCGTCGGCGGTGAACGGCCCGCGGCTGCGCGCGTACCGGATCAGCAGGTCGCCCAGCGGGTCGGCGACCGGTTCGGTGAAGGCCTCCGGCACCCCGACCGGCAGCGCGACCCCGAGCGCGTCGCGGACCTTGCCCGCGTCCTCGATCGCGATCCAGCGCTCCTGCCCGGCGATGCGCACCCGCAGCACGCGCCGCTGCTCGGCGAGCTCGGCCAGCCACTCGGGACGCACACCCCGCGCCTCGGCCTCCGCTGTGGACAGGTCGCCGAGGAAGCGGAGCAGGTCCGCCGCGGACTCGGCGTCGCGGGCGTGCCGGTCAGGCGCGAGCCGCTGCAGCTGCTGCTCGATCTCCTCGAGCGCCTCGGGGTCGAGCAGCTCGCGCAGCGCCTCCGAGCCGAGCAGCTCGGCCAGCAGCGTCGAGTCCAGGCTCAACGCCGCCGACCGGCGCTCGGCCAGCGGCGCGTCGGTCTCGTACAGGAACATGCCGATGTAGCCGAACAGCAGGCTGCGCGCGAACGGCGACGGCGTCGGGGTCTCCACCTCGACCACCCGCACCTTCCGCGCGGCCACCTGCGACATCAGCTCGGTCAACCCCGGCAGGTCGTAGACGTCCTGCAGGCACTCCCGCATCGCCTCCAGCACGACGGGGAACTGCTCGTACTGCGAGGCCACCGCCAGCAGCTGCGCGGCTCGTTGCCGCTGCTGCCACAGCGGGGTGCGGCGGCGCGGATCGCGGCGCGGCAGCAGCAGCGCCCGCGCCGCGCACTCCCGGAACCGCGCGGCGAACAGCGCCGAGCCGCCGACCTCGTCGGTCACCACCTGCTGGATCTCCTCCGGCGGCAGCAGCACGTCCTCGGCGGTGGGCAGCACCTCCGCACCGGAGTCGTCCAGCGCGTCGGCCAGCCGCAGCACGATCCCGTCGTCGGAGGAGGCGACCTGCGGTTCGATGCCGCGCCGTTCCCGGATCCGGGCCCCGATCGCCAGCGCCCACGGGGCGTTGACCTTCGCCCCGAACGGCGAGTGCACCACCAGCCGCCAGTCGCCGAGCTCGTCGCGGAACCGCTCCACCACGATCGTGCGGTCGTCGGGCACGTGCCGGGTGGCCTGCTGCTGCTCGGCCAGGTAGGACAGCAGGTTGTCCTGCGCCCACTGGTCGAGCCCGGCGGCCGCGACGCGTTCCCGCGCCGACGTGGTGTCCGCGCTGGTCAGCTCACGGACGAACGCGCCGAGCGCGCGCCCCAGCTCCAGCGGCCGGCCCGGTGAGTCGCCCTTCCAGAACGGCATCCGGGCGGGCTGGCCCGGCGCCGGGGTGACCACGACCCGGTCGTGGGTGATGTCCTCCACCCGCCACGCCGAGGTGCCCAGCAGGAAGGTGTCGCCGACCCGCGACTCGTAGACCATCTCCTCGTCGAGCTCGCCGACGCGCACCCCGCCCTTGCCCGCGGCGTCGTCGCCCGGCGTGGTCACCGCGAACAGCCCGCGGTCGGGGATGGTGCCGCCCGAGGTGACGGCCAGCCGCTGCGCGCCCGGCCGTGCGCGGAGCTCGTCGTTGACCCGGTCCCAGACGATGCGCGCCCGCAGCTCGCCGAACTCCTCGCTCGGGTAGCGCCCGGCCAGCATGTCCAGCACCGCGGTCAGCGCCGAGTCGGGCAACCCGGCGAACGGCGCGGCGCGGCGCACCACGGCGGCCAGCTGCGACACCGGCCACGGGTCCATCGCGACCATCGACACCACGTGCTGGGCCAGCACGTCCAGCGGGTTGCGGGGGAAGGCGATCGACTCGATCAGCCCGTCGGCCATCCGCTCCGCGACGACCGCGCACCCGACGAGGTCGCCGCGGAACTTCGGGAACACCACGCCGCGCGACACCGCGCCGACCTGGTGCCCGCCGCGGCCGATGCGCTGCAGCCCGGAGGCCACGCTCGGCGGGGTCTCCACCTGGATGACCAGGTCGACCGCGCCCATGTCGATGCCCAGCTCCAGCGAGGAGGTGGCCACCACGCAGGCCAGCGTGCCGGACTTGAGCTCCTCCTCGACGTCGGCGCGCTGCTCCTTGGACATCGAGCCGTGGTGCGCCTTGGCGACCACCGGCGGTGCTCCGGCGGCGACCCCGGAACCGCCCACCGCCTCGGCGGGGAACGGCCCCTCCGGCAGCGGTTCCTCGGCGGCGAGCTCGTTGATCCCGGCGGTCAGCCGCTCGGCCAACCGCCGGGAGTTGCAGAACACGATGGTCGAGCGGTGCTGCCGGATCAGCTCCAAGATCCTCTCCTGCACCGACGGCCAGATCGAGGTGTGCTGCTCCGCGCCCGCCGCGGGGCCCTCCACCTCGCCGGTCGGCGCGCCCAGCTCGGCCATGTCCGGCACCGGGACCTCGACCCGCACCTCGACCTCCTTCGGGTGCGCGGGCTGGACGGTGCGGACGGGGCGGCCACCGGCCAGGAAGGTGCGCACCTCCTCGACCGGGCGGACCGTGGCGGACAGCCCGATGCGCTGCGCGGGCGCGGCCAGCAGCTCGTCGAGCCGTTCCAGGGAGACCGCCAGGTGCGCCCCGCGCTTGGTGCCCGCCACCGCGTGCACCTCGTCGACGATCACCGTCTCCACCCCGCGCAGCGACTCCCGCGCCGCCGAGGTGAGCAGCAGGAACAGCGACTCCGGGGTGGTCACCAGCACGTCCGGCGGGGTGCGCTGGAACGCGCGCCGCTGGTCGGCGGGGGTGTCACCGGTGCGGAGGCCGACCGTGACGTCCGGTGGGGTCTGGCCGAGCCGCTGCGCGGCCTGCCGGATGCCGGCCAGCGGCCCGCGCAGGTTGCGCTCCACGTCGACGGCCAGCGCCTTCAGCGGGGAGACGTAGAGCACCCGGCAGCGGCGCTGGGCATCGGTGGGCACCCCCTCGACGGCGAGCTTGTCCAGGGCGGACAGGAACGCCGCGAGCGTCTTGCCGGACCCGGTCGGGGCGACGACCAGCGCGTGCTCGCCCGCCGCGATGGCCTCCCACGCCCCGCGCTGCGCCTCGGTGGGCGCGGCGAAGGCGCCGCGGAACCAGTCGCGGGTCGCGGGGGAGAAGAGGTCCAGCACGTCGCGCACCCCTCCATGCTGGACCAGCGGTCCGACACCGCGACTCCGCACGCCGACGTCCCACAGCGGACCGGATCGGCGGCCGGTGGCCGGATCCGCACCTCCGCCCGTCCCGCGCGTGGCAGCATCTGCGCGGGGAAGGTCATCGTCTGGAGGGAGGACGGGTGCGCGTCCTGTCGGTGGATCTCGGTACCTCGAACACGGTGGCGGTGCTGGCCGCGCACGGACGACCGCCGCGCGTGGTCGAGGTGGACGGGTCGGCCACGATGCCGTCCGCGGTGTACGCCACCGACGACGGCGGGCTCATCGTCGGCCGGGACGCCGAGCGCCGCGCCCGGCTGGACCCGTCCCGCTACGAGCCGAACCCGAAGCGCCGCGTCGACGAGGGCACCCTGCTGCTCGGCGACCAGGTCATCACGGTCACCGACGCGCTCGCCGCCGTCCTGCACCGGGTCGCCGAGGAGACCACCCGCCAGCTCGGCGGTGCCCAGCCCGACGAGGTCCGCCTCACCCACCCCGCGCAGTGGGGCACCGTCCGGCGCAACGTGCTGCTGTCGGCGGCGCGGCTGGCCGGGTTCACCGGCAACCTCGTGCTGGTGCCCGAACCGGTCGCGGCCGCCGCGCACTTCGCCTCGTTCCCGGACCGGACGTGGGGCGGCGGCCAGGTGCTGGCCGTCTACGACCTGGGCGCGGGCACCTTCGACTGCGCGCTCGTGGGGACCGGCCCGGGCGGGTTCGTGGTGCTGGCCGAGGACGGCCTGGGCGACCTCGGCGGTCTGGACGTCGACCAAGCGCTGCTGGAGCACGTCGGGCGGCAGGTCTCCCGCGCGGACCCGCAGCGCTGGCAGCGACTGCTGCGGCCGGACACCACCGCCGACCGCCGCGCCCAGCGGGCGCTGCGCGAGGACGTCCGCGCGGCCAAGGAGACGCTGTCCCGGCACCCGCAGACCGAGGTGCCGATGCCCGAGCCCTTCGACGACGTGCTGGTCACCCGCGCGGAGCTGGAGGCCCTGGTGCGTCCCACCATGCTGCGCAGCGTCGAGCTGCTGGCCTCGGTGGTGCGTTCCAACGGCCTGGCGCCCGAGCAGCTCGCCGGGATCTACCTGGTCGGCGGGTCCAGCCGGCTGCCGCTGGTGGCGACCCTGATCGCCGAGCAGCTGCGGGTCGTGCCGACCACGCTCGACCAACCGGAGACCGCGGTGGCGCTCGGCGCGCACCACGTGGTCCGCGACGCCGCGGCGACGGGGACCGAGGACCTCCGCCCGGCACCGCAGGCCGGCTACCGCGAGCCCGACACGGTGCGCACGCGCCCGGTCGTCCCGCCGCCCCAGGTCCCGCCTGCGCAGGTGGCACCGGCGCCGGTGCCACCACCGCCGGTCCCGACGCCCGCGGCACCGGCCCAGCCCAGGCGCAACCTGCTGATCGGCCTGGGCGCTCTGGCGGTGGTGTCGGTGCTCCTCGCCGTGGTGGCGATCGTCGTGCGGTTCTCGGGCTCCCCGGCGCCCAGCGCGGCCGAGTGCTCCCGACCCGGTCCGCGGGACCGCGAGGGGTTCACCGCGTGCCTGCGCGACCTCGCGGGCACCGTCCCGGAGCGGGCGAACTGCGCACCCGGCTGGCAGCGGGTCATGCCGGGGTTGCGGGAGCTCAGCGGCACCGTCGTCTCCTGCTCGTTCGGCAACCCCACCGAGGGCACCCAGGTCGTCTACACGCAGCTGGAGTCGCAGGAGGCGGCGGCGGAGCGGGCCGACTTGCTGCTGTCGTTCAACGGGGTGCGCAGCCACCAGGTCGAGGCCGACTGGACCGGCAACGGGCTGTCCGGCACCTACCGCGCGGTCACCGGGGTGGACTTCGGCACCCTGGTGTTCACCGTCGACGACCGACCGCTGGTCGGCATGGTGCTGCGGCCCGACCCGAACGCGGACCTGCGGCCCGACGACCTGGCCGACGAGTTCGAGCGGGCCGTGCAGCCGGGCCTGGGGTGACGGGGTTCAGCGGCGGTTGCGGTACTGCCACAGCAACCGCACCAGGACCACGACCGTGGCCAGCAGCCCGAGGCCGATCACGACCCTGCCCAGCGGCGTGGACAGGCCCGTCGGGTCGGCCTGCAGCAGCAGGAGGAGCACGCCCCCAGCGTAGTGGCGGCGCGTAGTCTGGAGCGCGATGCGCCACACAGCTTTCCGCCAACGCATGGCCGAGGAGTTCGGCCGGGTCCGCGCCGAGATGCTGGCCCAGGACCACGTCTTCTCGTCGCTCGGCGGGCGCACCGTCGACCAGGCCCTGGAGGCCGGGGTGTCGACCAAGGAGGTCTGGAAGGCGGTCTGCGAGGCCTTCGAGGTCCCGGTCGAGCGCCGCTGAAGGTCACCGCCGGGCGCGGTGTCAGGGCTTCTCCTCCCGGCGCGGCTGCTCGGGCGTGTCGAAGTCCGCCCACAGGTTCTGGGCGCTGACGTCGTCCCGGCGCCCGGCCTCCTGGTAGTGCTGGTACGCGCGGCGGCGGTCCTCCTGCAGGTGCCGCCAGGCCTCGGCGCGCAGCCGCCGCGCCTGGTCCGGGGTCGGGTGGCCCTCGGCCATCGCGATCTCGTCGCGTGCCAGCGGGGTGAGCTCGGTGATCCGCTGCTCGTAGGACCGCCACTGCTCGGGAACCTCCTCGGCGGGCGGTTCGTGGTGCCGGTAGCGGACGTAGGGGTTGTCCTCGGGCAGGCCGCCGCTGACCCGCCCGTAGAACCCGAAGAACGCCAGGACCAGCCCCACGACGAAGCTGAACACGACGTTCGGCAGCTCGAACGCGAAGATGTTCCACCGCGTGTCCAGCAGGCCGAGGTTGACCAGCCCGGACAGGAAGAACAGCACGCCGATCGCGGCCGTCGTGGTGGAGGCGACCCACCCGCCCCAGGCGGCGGCGCCGACCAGGACCGCGCCGACCACGATCGAGACCACCGCGAGCAGGCCGTTGCTGGACAGCCCGAGGATGTCGATGCCGGTGGTGGTGAACAGGGGCACCCGGTTGGCCACGCCCAGCACCCCGAAGGCCATCAGGCAGGCCCCGAAGATGGCCGCTGCGATGCGGTAGAACCGGCTGAGCGGGTGGTCCGGCGGAAGGTAGCGGTCCATGCGCACGGGTCGGCACCTCCTCCTCGGGACGCGTGACCGGGCGAGCGCCGGGTGGGACTTCGAGTGTGCTCCGCGACGGGACTGATCGCACCGTCACACATCCGAGTTATTCACCGGGCGTGTCGGGAGCTTGATCGAACATCCGTTCGCCTAAGATGTGAGGCACGGATCGAGTGGCGAACCCCGCGGCCGGATTGTCGGTCCCTGCCCGTAGCGTCTGATCCGGAACAACGACGACAGAAGAACGACTCGACCGAGGTGGACCCCGATGGCAGCAGCGACACCGGACAAGGGCAAGGCGCTCGAGCTGGCGCTCGCCCAGATCGACAAGCAGTTCGGCAAAGGGTCGGTCATGCGGCTCGGGGAGGAGACGCGCGCGCCGATCGAGGTCATCCCCACCGGGTCCATCTCGCTCGACGTCGCGCTCGGCATCGGCGGTCTGCCGCGTGGCCGGATCGTGGAGATCTACGGTCCGGAGAGCAGCGGCAAGACCTCGGTCGCCCTGCACGCGGTGGCCAACGCGCAGAAGCAGGGCGGCACCGCGGCGTTCATCGACGCCGAGCACGCGCTGGACCCGGAGTACGCCAAGGCGATCGGCGTGGACACCGACTCGCTGCTGGTGTCCCAGCCGGACACCGGTGAGCAGGCGCTGGAGATCGCGGACATGCTGATCCGCTCCGGCGCGCTGGACATCATCGTCATCGACTCGGTGGCCGCGCTGGTGCCGCGCGCCGAGATCGAGGGCGAGATGGGCGACAGCCACGTGGGCCTGCAGGCCCGGCTGATGAGCCAGGCGCTGCGCAAGCTGACCTCCGCGCTCTACAACGCCAAGACCACCGCGATCTTCATCAACCAGCTCCGCGAGAAGGTCGGCGTGATGTTCGGCTCCCCGGAGACCACCACGGGTGGCAAGGCGCTGAAGTTCTACTCGTCGGTGCGGCTGGACGTGCGGCGGATCGAGACGCTCAAGGACGGCTCGGACGCGGTCGGCAACCGGACCCGCGTCAAGGTGGTCAAGAACAAGGTCGCGCCGCCGTTCAAGCAGGCCGAGTTCGACATCCTCTACGGCGTCGGCATCAGCCGCGAGGGCTCGCTGATCGACATGGGTGTCGAGCAGGGCATCATCCGCAAGTCCGGTGCCTGGTACACCTACGAGGGCGACCAGCTGGGCCAGGGCAAGGAGAACGCCCGCCGGTTCATGCGGGACAACCCGGACGTCGCCAACGAGATCGAGAAGCGGATCAAGGAGAAGCTCGGCATCGGCGCGACCCTGGAGGCGGAGAAGGAGGCCGAGCCGGCCCCGGTCGAGTTCTGATCGTCCCGCGCTGGTGAGCATGAACGACGGCAGGAGTCGGGGGAGCGGTGCGCGGAACCGCTTCCCCGACGGTGAGCACCCGGAGGACGGGCCGCGGGACCAGGCGGCTCGGGGCGAGGTACCGGAGTCGACGCGGCGGAAGGCCGACACCCCGGAGCAGCGGGCGCGCGACACCGTGTACCGCCTCCTGGCGGCGCGTGCGCGCAGCCGCGCGGAGCTGCGGCAGGCCTTGCTGCGCAAGGAGATCGACGAGGACGTCGCCGACCGCGTGCTGCAGAAGTTCGTCGACGCCGGACTGGTGGACGACGCCTCCTTCGCCGAGGAGTGGGTGAACTCCCGGCAGCGGGCGCAGGGGCTGGGCCGCAAGGCGCTGGGGTACGAGCTGCGCCGCAAGGGCATCGACGAGCACCTGGTGGAAGCGGCCCTGTCCACTGTGGATCCCGATGCGGAAGCCGAGCGGGCCCGGGAGCTGGTGCAGCGCAAGCTCCGGACGATGGGGTCGGTGGACCACACGGCGAAGATGCGCCGCCTGGTCGGGATGCTGGCCCGCAAGGGCTATGCGGAGGGCCTGGCGTTCCGCGTGGTCCGCGAGGAGCTCGAACGTTCCGGGGAAGGACCACCGGAGTTCGACCTTCCCTGACCGGGCGGGACCTCCCGCGCGGGCGCGGGCCCCGCTTCCAGGCAGGACTGCGCGCTCGGCGCCGTGCCGTGGTGCCGTCCGACGCTTCGGGCGCGTCCGCTCGGTGGCGCGAACGCCGTTCCCGCGCACGCGGTCCGGCGGGACCTGCGCGGTCGCCGTGCCGCGGGCGGTGCGCCGGGCGTGCGCCTCCTCTCAGATCGGATCGGCGGTACTGGGACGTCGGTGCGAGCTCATAGAGTCGCGGGCCATGACGACTCTCGCTGGCACGCGGCACATCGTGTGGGACTGGAACGGAACTCTGCTGGACGACAACCACGCCGTGGTCTCGGCGGTGAACACCGTCTGCACCGCGTTCGAGCGCGAACCCATCGACATCGACGAGTGGCGCGCGCTCTTCGGCCGACCGCTCCTGAAGTGCTACGAGCGCCTGCTGCGCCGGTCGCTGGACGAGCAGGACTGGGCCCGGATCGACGTGCTCTACCACGACGCGTACCGCACGCTGCTGGACACCTGCGAGCTGGCGAAGGGCGTCCCGGAAGCGCTGCGCGAGTGGGCGGACACCGGCCGCAGCCAGTCCTTGCTGTCCATGTGGTTCCACGACGAGCTCGTCGAACTGGTGACGGCACGGGGCCTGTTCGACCTGTTCGTGCGCGTCGACGGCCTGCGCGCGGAGGTCGGCGGCGGCTCGAAGGTCGAGCACCTGCACCGCCACCTGGACGCGTTGGAGCTCGACGCCCGGGACGTGGTGCTCATCGGGGACGTTCTCGACGACGCCCACGCGGCCGAGCAGGCCGGGACGCGGTGCGTGCTGGTGACCACCGGGGTGACCAGCCGGGCCGCCCTGGAGGAGACCGGGCGCCCGGTCGTCGACTCCATTCCCGAAGCCCTGGCCCTCCTCGCCGACTGACGGTCCCGCGCGCCGGTCCCGCGGGCGTCCGACTCGCGGGGACCGGCGCGATCGCCGGCGTCCGGTGCCGCACCGCGACAGGCGCAGTGCTCGCGTGCCCGTCACCGACGACGAGTCGGCGGGGACCCGGCCCTGCCCGGAGCCGCCGGCGGTGCCGTCCTCAGCACAGCCACCGCAGCAGCGGCGTCCAGGGCAGCCGGCCGCACAACCGCTCGTGGCTGACCCGGGGGTGCTCCTGGAGCGCGTAGTCGTCGGTGGTCAGCGACCCCGAGGTCGACAGCGCGAGCCCGAAGCTCAGCCCGGTGGTCCCGGGTGGCGCGGGCGGGGTCGTCCACCGCGCCTCGGTCCACTCGGCCGCCGGGGCGAAGAACGGGCTCGTCGTCCAGTAGTGCCAGGCCCCGGCCCGGTCCCGGTAGTGGACGGCGAACTGCGTCGGCGCGGTCGAGACGTACCACGTGCTGAGCGTGTAGGTGTTGTCCTCGTGCGCGGGCGGCGACACCTCGCCCATGTCCATCCGCACCAGGAGCTTGGCGTCCCCGCTGGTGTGGTCGGCCAGGTCGAGCCGCTGGGCCCACCGGCCGCTGCGGGCGTGAGGCACCAGCGTCCACGTCGGACTGTTCTGGCCCCAGCTGCTGGGCACCCAGCCGCGCGGCCCGGGTTCTTCGAGCGAGGCGTTGACCAGCCCGGCGCGCGGTGCCGGTGCCGGTGGCGGGACGAGCGGTCGCGGTTCGCCGCCCATCACCTGGTCGACGGTGCGCACCACGGTGCCGCGGTCCTCGCGGGCGGCCAGCCACGTCGTGAACTGGTCCAGCACCCGCGGGCTGATGGCCATCGACCCGCAGAAGTCGCAGACCTGGTGCAGCACCACGGGGACCCAGCCGCCGCCCTCGGCCTCCGCGTCGAGCACGAGCTGCTGGAGCTCCTCCAGCGTCCAGCTCGGGTCGACCATCCCCGAGCCCCGCACGGCCATCGGGTTCTGCGGGGGGATGGTCTCGGCCGGTGGACAGGCCTCGCAGCCGCGCGGGTTCCGGATGCTGCCGGTGATGCGGGCACTGGTGTAGCCGCAGTCCCTCGCGGCCCGCTCGGCGCTGGGGTCGGGCGTGCCGAACGGGTAGGCGAAGGAGGTGGTGCGGAAGCCCCACCCGGTGAGGTTGGCGCGGTCCTGGCAGATCTCGCGCCGCAGCTCGTCCGGTCCGATGGTGCGGGTGTCGGGGTGGTTGACGGTGTGCCCGCCGATCTCGTGCCCCCTCGCGGCCATGTCACGGAGGTCCTGCAGGTCGAGGTAGCCGGGCCGGCCGATGGAGCCGGAGACGACGTAGAAGGTGCCGCGCATCCCGTGCTCGGCGAGGATGCGGGCGCCGGTGGTCTGCGACGCGGTGCCGTCGTCGACGGTGAAGCTCACCACGGTACGGGGCGGGGGAGCGGCGCTGACCGGCGGGGCCCCGAGGACCAGTACCAGCAGCACGGCCCCGGCGCAGGTGAGAGCTCGGTCCAGCAGCGTCCGCGCATCCATCGCTGACCACCAAACGGGGTCGATACACCCGACTCCGGCACGTTACGACCGGTGGCGACGCCGCCGGATCCGGCGCGTGCGGTGCGCGAGCTACCCCGCGGGGCGGAGGTGGCAGGCGCGCCCACCACCTTCGCAGCTCAGCGCAGCGCGGCGGCCTCGCGGGCCAGCTCCTCGACCTTCGCCCAGTCGCCCGCCGCGAGCAAGGACGCCGGGGCGAGCCAGGAGCCGCCGACGCAGCCCACGTTCGGCAGCGCGAGGTAGTCCGGAGCGGTCCGCGGGCTGATCCCGCCAGTCGGGCAGAACCGCAGCTCCGGCAGCGGTCCGGCGATCGCCTTGAGGAACGCCACGCCGCCGCTGGGTTCGGCGGGGAAGAACTTCATCGCGGTCGCCCCGCGCTCGGCCAGCCGCATGGCCTCGGACACCGTGCCCGCGCCGGCCAGGAACGGCACGCCGGCGGCCTCGACGTCGTCGAGCAGCCTGTCGGTGGTGCCCGGGGTCACCAGGTACCGCGCACCGGCGTCGACGGCCCGCCGGGCCTGGCCGGGTTCGGTGATGGTGCCCGCCCCGGCGACCATCTCGGGCACCTCGGCGGCGATCCGCTCGATCGCGGGCAGCCCGGCCGGCGTGCGCAGGGTGACCTCGATGGTCCGGATGCCGCCGCGCAGCAGCGCTTCGGCGAGCGGGACCGCGTGCGCGACGTCGTCCAGCGCCACGACCGGGACCACCGGCGAGAGTTCGAGCACGTCAGCAGCAGTGTTCATCAGGGTGTTCATCCGTCCTAGGTGCGTGCCGGGGCGTCAGGGGTGCGGGCGTGGGTGCGTGGTGGTCACGGCTCATGCTGGCACGTCGCTGCGCTGCGGTTGCAGCTGCGTGAAGACGCTCGCGCCGCGGTCGGCCCGCCCGACCGCCTGCCGGAACGCCGAGAACAGCTCCCGTCCGGTGCCGAACGGCGCCCGGTCGGCGCCCGGCGCGGGTTCCCGCTCGGCCAGCTCGTCGTCGGGCACCAGCAGCTCCAGCGTCCCGCGGTCGGCGTCGAGGCGGATGACGTCCCCGTCCCGCACCCGCGCCAGCGGCCCGCCCGCGCTGGCCTCCGGGGTGAGCTGGATGGCCGCCGGGATCTTGCCCGAGGCGCCGGACATGCGGCCGTCGGTGACCAGCGCGACCTGGTGCCCCCGGTCCATCAGCACGCCCAGCGCCGGGGTGAGGCCGTGCAGCTCGGGCATGCCGTTGGCCTGCGGACCCTGGTTGCGGATCACCACGACGACGTCGTGGTCCAGCTCGCCCGCCCGGAACGCCGCGGTGAACTCGTGCTGGTCGTCGAAGACCCGGGCCGGGGCGGTGACCGTGCGGTGCTCGGCGCGGACCGCCGACACCTTGATCACCGAGCGCCCCAGGTTGCCCTCCAGCACCCGCAGCCCGCCGTCGGGCGCGAACGGGTCGTCGACCCCGCGCAGCACGTCCGGGTCGAGGCTCTTGCGCGGGCCGTCGCGCCACACCAGCTCACCGTCCTCGAGGAACGGCTGCTGCCGGTAGCGGTCCAGGCCCGGGCCCGCGACGGTGTTGACGTCGGCGTGCAGCAGGCCCGCGTCCAGCAGCTCGCCGACCAGCGTCTGCACCCCGCCCGCGGCCGCGAAGTGGTTGATGTCGGCGGAACCGTTCGGGTACACCTTCGCCAGCGACGGCACGACCGCGGACAGCTCGGAGAAGTCGTCCCAGGTCAGCTCGATGCCGGCAGCCGCGGCGACGGCGGGCAGGTGCAGCGTGTGGTTGGTGGAGCCGCCCGTGGCCAGCAGCGCGACCACGCCGTTGACGATGGCGCGCTCGTCCACGACCTCGCCGATCGGCGTGTCCAGCGTGACCACGCGCCGGGCGGCCTCCTCGGTGAGCGCCTTGCGCAGCGGGGTGCCCGGCGGCACGAAGCTCGCCCCCGGCAGGTGCAGCCCCATGACCTCGACGACGAGCTGGTTGGAGTTCGCGGTGCCGTAGAAGGTGCAGGTGCCGGGGGAGTGGTAGGACGCCGACTCGGCCTCCAGCAGGTCCTCCCGGGTGGCCTTGCCCTCCGCGAACAGCTGCCGGACGCGGCTCTTCTCGCTGTTCGGCAGCCCCGAGGGCATCGGACCGGCGGGCACCAGCAGGGTCGGCAGGTGGCCGAAGGACAGCGCGCCGATGAGCAGCCCCGGCACGATCTTGTCGCACACCCCGAGCAGCAGCGCCCCGTCGAACATCTCGTGGGACAGCGCCACCCCGGTGGCCATCGCGATGACGTCGCGGGAGAACAGCGACAGCTCCATGCCGGTCCGGCCCTGGGTGATGCCGTCGCACATCGCGGGCACCCCGCCGGCGAACTGCGCGACACCACCGGCTTCGCGCACCGCGTCCTTGATCCAGGCCGGGAACTCGGCGAAGGGCTGGTGCGCGGAGAGCATGTCGTTGTAGGCGGAGACGATCGCCACGCCCGGCTTGGTGGCTCCGCGCACCGCGAGCCGGTCGGGGCCGCTGCACGCGGCGAACCCGTGCGCGAGGTTGCTGCACGGCAGTTCGGTGCGGGCCGGTCCTTCGGCGGCTGCGGCGCGGATGCGCTGCAGGTAGGCGGTGCGGGTCGGGGCGCTGCGCTCCGCGATGCGTTCGGTGACCTGGTGGACGACGTGCTGCACTGACCGCGCCATGGATCGCCTCCGGGGAAGATCTCGTAACCGGGCGACAACGTTGGCGCCACATGACCGCAATCACACTAACGGGTGGCATCCGGGTTTCACAATCGATCCAGCCCTCGCGCCGATCCGCCCCCGCGCTGTCGGTCCGGTGCGCGATCATGGGCAGCAGCGGCGAGAGGGAGGAGCTGTGATGCGCATTCGCGTGCTCGCGCTGGCGTCGTTGACCGCGGTGCTGGCGGGCTGCGGCGGCCAGGACGCGGAGGTCGCGCAGAACGCGGTGCCCGAGCGGCCGCCCGCTCCCGCCACGTCCGCCGCGACCCCGGCGCCGTCCGCGGGCACGTCGGTGGAGCTGTCCACCTCGCCGACCCTGGGGGAGATCCAGCAGCGCCGGAAGGTGCGGGTCGGCGTGCGCGTCGACGCGCCCCCGGCGTTCCTCAGCCGCGACCCGGCCGGCGGCTACACGGGCTTCGACGCGGAGATCGCGCGCGACCTCGCCCAGCGCCTCGGCCTGCGGCCGGAGGACGTGCAGTTCCGGCGCCTGCCCGCGACCCAGCTGCAGAACGCGGTGCTCTCCGGCGACGTCGACCTGCTGCTCGGCGGCACGGCCGGCGGTCCGCAGCTGGCCGCGGTCGGGCCGTACGCGGTCACCGACGCCGAGCGGAACGTCGTGATCCGGGCCGACGACCCGCTGTGGGCCGACGAGCTGCGGCGGATGCTCGACGCCGCGGTCGCCGACGGGGCCTGGCAGCGCGCCTACGAGACGACCCTCGGCGCGGCGGGCATCGAGGCCCGGCCCCGGCCCTGATCGCCGCTCCGACGTGAGCTTGCCCGCTCGTCGTCGAAATTCGCGTGCTGAACTCACGTCCCGTGCGCAGACTGGACGGACGCCGAGTCCGGGCCCCGTGCTGCCGCGCGCCGGTCGGACCGGTCGATGACGTGCGAGGAGCAACCAGACCGTGAACCGTCCCGCGACCGTGAACGCCGCCCGCGGCACCACCCCGCCGCGCGCACCGATGCTGATCGGTGTGCTGGTCGTCTCGGCCTTCGTGATGATCCTGAACGAGACGATCCTGAGCGTCGCGCTGCGCGACCTCACCCGCGACCTCGGGGTCAGCACCACGACCACGCAGTGGTTGACCAGCGGCTTCCTGCTCACCATGGCGGTGGTCATCCCCACCACCGGCTTCCTGCTCGAGCGCTTCACGCCGCGCCAGGTCTTCCTGGCCGCGCAGTCGCTGTTCAGCGCAGGCACCCTGCTCAGCGCCCTGGCGCCGGGCTTCGCGGTGCTGCTGGTGGGGCGCGTGGTGCAGGCGTGCGGCACCGCGGTGATGGTGCCGCTGCTGATGACCTCGGTGATGCGGCTGGTGCCGGCCGACAAGCGCGGCGCGACGATGGGCACGATCACCATCGTCATCGCGGTCGCCCCGGCCGTCGGCCCGACGATCGGCGGCGCGGTGCTGGGGTCGCTGGGCTGGCGCTGGATGTTCTGGATCGTGCTGCCGCTGGCGGTGATCGCGCTGGCGATCGGGGCGGTGTGGATGCGGCTGGGCGGCGAGACGCGGTCGGTGCCGCTGGACCTGTTCTCGGTGCTGCTGTCCGCGGTCGGCTTCGGCGGCCTGCTCTACGGCCTGTCCTCGATCGGTGAGTCCGGTGGGCAGCAGCAGGTGGCGCCGTGGATCCCCATCGCGGTGGGCGCGGTGGCGCTGGCCGCGTTCGGGGCGCGGCAGGTCCGCCTGCAGCGCCACGACCGGGCCCTGCTCGACCTGCGCCCGCTGACCAACCGGGCCTTCGGCGTGGCCCTGGTGCTGAGCGCCCTGCTGTTCATGTGCCTGCTGGGTGCGGGGGCGATCCTGCTGCCGCTGTACCTGCAGACGGTGCTGCACGAGACGACCTTCGTCAGCGGCTTGGCGGTGCTGCCGGGCGGCCTGGTGCTGGGCCTGCTCGGGCGCCCGGTGGGCCGGTTGTTCGACCGCTTCGGCGCCCGGCCGCTGGTGATCCCCGGCGCGGCGGCCCTGGCGGTGTCGCTGTGCCTGTTCGCCACGCTCGGCCCGGACTCGTCGCTGGCCACGGTCATCGCGATCCACGTGGTGCTGATGGGCGGTCTCGGGCTGATGATGACGCCGCTGATGACCGCGTCGCTGAGCGCGCTGCCCGACCACCTCTACTCGCACGGCAGCGCGATCCTGGCGACCCTGCAGCAGGTGGCGGGCGCGTTCGGCACCGCGGTGTTCGTGACGGTCTCCGCCCTGGGCAGCGCGGCCGGGAGCGGCGCGCCGGACGCGGCCGGGCTGCGCACGGCGTTCGTCGTCGCGGGCGGCGTCGGCGTGCTGGCGTTCGTCACGTCGTTGTTCCTGCGGACGCCGGACACCGCGGCGGAGCGGGCGCCGGTGCACTGAGCGGTCAGCGCCGGCGGCGCTCCTCGGCGAGCCGCTGCAGGCCGTCGAGCTGCCACTCCAGCTGCTGCTCGAAGGTCACCACCTCGGCCGTCGGGTCCGGCTCGCCCAGCCAGCGGGAGAAGTGCGGGTACCGGCCGTCCGCCCGGATCCGCTCCAGGTACGGCCGCGCGGCCTCGGTCAGCTCGGCGTCGGACGCCAGCCCGGTCCGGTGCCGTGTGGTGAGCTCTTCCAGCAGCGCCAGCCCGGAGCCGAAGACCTGGCCGAGGACGGTGTTGACGAACCCGATGCGGGTGGCGGCGTCGAGCCCGAGCTCGTCGACCGCCGCCAGCGCGGAGTCGTAGAGGCGGAGCGCGTTCGGGCCGAGGGGCGGGCGGCTGAACGCCAGGCGCGCGAACCACGGGTGCCGCTGCACGGCGGCCCACGCGGACAGGCCCATCTCGCGCAGGCAGGTCCGCCAGTCGCCGGGCGGCGGCACGGTGACCTCGCCGTAGACCTCGTCGACCATCAGGTCGGTCAGCCCGTCCTTGCTGCCGACGTAGCGGTACAGCGCCATCGGGCTGCGCGTCCCGAGCTGGCTCGCGATCGCGCGCATCGTGACCTCGCCCGAGGGGCTCTCGTCGGCGAGGGCGACCGCGGCGGCGACGACGCGTTCGCGGCTGAGCTGTTCGGTGGCGGGTGGGGGCGGTGGTTCGTCGAACCAGACCAGACCGTGTTTCGCAGGAGGCATTGGCTCGGGATCTTAGCGTGGTGTACAACGTACATCGTGAATGTACAACGTACACGCGATGGTCAGGTGCTGGTGGTCGGCGGTGGCCTGGTGGGCCTGACGACGGCGCTCGTCCTGCGGCACCACGGCGTCGACGTGACCCTCGTGGAGAAGCGCGCCACGACCTCACCGCAGCCCAAGGCACGTCGGCTCCACATGCGCAGCATGGAGGTCTTCCGCGAGCTCGGGCTCGCCGCAGCCGTCCGCGAGGCCGCGCGCGACCTCGCCGAGCACGACCACATGGCCACCGGGCGCACGCTCGCCGACGCCCGGCAGCTCCCGCTGTGGCAGCCCACCGGGCCGGGGGAGCAGCCGGTCGAGGCCAGCCCGGAACTGCCGTGCCTGGTCGCGCAGGACGTGCTGGAGCCGGTCCTGCGCCGGGCGGCCGAGGACGCCGGGGCTCGGGTGCTGTTCAGCACCGAGCTCACCTCGTTCGCGCAGGACGCCGACGGGGTGCTGGCCGCGCTGCGCGACCGGGCCGGGCGGGAGAGCAGCCTGCGCGCCGCGCACCTCGTCGCCGCCGACGGTGCGCGCAGCCCGGTCCGGGCCGCGTTGGGGATCCCGCGCTCCGGGCGCGGCGCGATCGGCGGGCCGCAGGTCAGCGTCTACTTCCACGCCGACCTGTCCGCGGTGGTGCGCGGCCGGGAGTTCAACCTCTGCAGGCTGGAGCACCCGGCCGCACCGGGCGCGCTGGCCTCGGTGGACGGGCGGACCCGCTGGGTGTTCCTGGCGAACGGCGGTGACCCCGACCGGGACTGGCCCGCGCTGCTGCGCACCGTCCTCGGCGTTCCCGCACCGGACCTCGACGTGCGCAGCGTGCTGCGCTGGCAGCCGGAGGAGCTGGTCGCCGACCGCTACTCCGACGGGCGGGTGCACCTGGTCGGGGACGCCGCCCACGTGATGCCCCCGTTCGCCGCGCTCGGCGCGAACACCGGCATCGACGACGCGCACAACCTCGGCTGGAAGCTCGCCGCGGTGCTCTCCGGGACCGCCGCGCCCGCGCTGCTGGACAGCTACGACGCCGAGCGGCGCCCGGCGGGGCGGTTCGCCGCCGACCAGTCGAGTCGGCGCTCGGCGGACGTGACGTCCGAACCGGACGCCGCGCTGGCCCACCCGTTCGTGCTCGCCGCGGGCGGGTTCCAGTACCCGGCCGGGGCGTTCGTCGGCGACGGCGGCGAGGCCGAACCGGTCACCGAGTTCGCCCCGGCCGGGCGAGTCGCCACCCGCGTCCCGCACCGGTGGCTCGGCCCCGGGCGCACGCTGTCCACGGTGGACCTCGCCGGTCCGGGGTGGGCGCTCGCGGTGGCCGACGACCCGCACCGCTGGCGGACCGACGGCGTCCCGGTGCACCGCCTGGACGCCGACTTCCTGTCCCCGGGGGAAGGCCTGCTGCTCCGGCCGGACGACGTGGTCGCCTGGCGCGGCACCGACCCCACCGCCCCGGCCGCGGTCCGGGCCGAACTGCTGGCCGGCTGAGACGACGGAGCACCTCCGGCGAGGGACAGCAGCGCCGCCCCTCCCACCGCGGACCGGAGTGAAGGGCACCTGCCACCAACGGATCGGCGGGAGGTGTCCTTCACCTCTCACCCGTCAGGTGGCACCGGCGCTGGGGTTCCGCACCGGGGCCGCGGCCGGAGGTGCTCGAGCGTCAGTCGCCGACGGTGGCTTCCGCCACCGGCTTGGCGGCCGGGGCCAGCTGCTCGGTCTTCTTCGCCCGGCGGTTGCGCCGCTCCAGGTAGTTCGCGACCCACGCCAGCAGCAGGCACATCGAGATGTAGATCGCCGCCACCACCAGGCTGACCGGGATGATCGGCCGGTCCAGCGTCGGGATGCCGCCGAGGTAGCGCGCGTAGTACAGCAGCTCCTGGTAGGTGATCAGGAAGCCCAGCGCGCTGTCCTTGAGCAGCACCACCAGCTGGCTGATGATCGCCGGCAGCATCATGCGCACCGCCTGCGGCAGCACCACGGTCCGCATGACCTGGTTCTTGCGCATGCCGATGGAGTAGGCGGCCTCGGTCTGCCCCTTGGGCAGCGCGGTGACCCCGGCCCGGAACACCTCGGCCAGCACCGAGCCGTTGTACAGCGTCAGGCCCAGCACGACCGACCAGTACTGGCCGAAGTTCACGCCCAGTGACGGCGCCGCGTAGTACAGGAAGAAGATCAGCACGACCAGCGGGATCGCGCGGAACAGCTCCACCACCGCGGCGCACGGCACCCGCAACCAGGCGTGGTCGGAGAGCCGGCCCAGCGCGAACACCGCGCCGAAGGCCAGGGCCAGCACGGCACCCATCAGGAACGCGCGAACGGTGTTCCACAGCGCGCCCAGCAGCTCGAGCTGGATCTGCTCGTAGAGCAGCCACTCCCACTTGCTGGCGTCGAACTGGCCGGTCTCGTAGAACCGCAGCAGCACGTAGCCCAGCAGTCCCAGCACCACGACCGCGCTGATGACGCTGATCAGCCGGTTGCGCGCGCGGGCGCGCGGCCCGGGGGTGTCGAACAGGACGCTGCTCATCGGGACACGCTCCACCGCTTCTCGAAGCTGCGCTGCACCAGGGTCAGCGGGACGACCAGGACGAGGAAACCGACGGCGATCCAGATGAAGGCGTTGAGCGTCGGCTCACCCTGCTCGTTGAGGAACGGGATGACCGAGCCGACCTCGTTCACGCTGAACCCGGCCGCGACCGTGGTGTTCTTCAACAGCGCGATCAGCACGCTCACCAGCGGCGGCACCGTGGCGCGGAACGCCTGCGGCAGGATCACCTGGGTCAGCGACTGGCCGAAGCCCAGCCCGATGGAACGCGCCGCCTCGGCCTGCCCGACCGGGACGGTGTTGATGCCCGACCGCACCACCTCGCAGACGAACGCCGAGGTGTAGATCGTCAGCGCGATCACCGCCGCGGTGAAGAACGGGAACTGGACCAGCTCCAGCTTGGGGTAGGCGAAGACGAAGAAGAAGAACACCAGCGTCAGCGGGGTGTTGCGCAGCAGCGTCACGTACCCGGTGCCGACCGCCCGCAGCGCGGGGACCGGGCTGACCCGCAACGTCGCCAGGACCGTGCCCAGCACCAGCGACCCCGCCGCGGACAGCAGGAAGAGCTCGATGGTGCGCAGGAACCCCCTGGCGAGGACGTCGCCGTACTCCACCAAGATGTCGAACAATGCGTGCTCCAGGAGGGACCGGGTGCCCGGGGCGCGCGACCCCGGGCACCCGATGACGGATCAGTAGCGGTCCACCGCGGGCGGTTCGGCGGTGCTGCCGGACTTGCCGAGCGTGGCGTCGTAGATGCGCTTCCACTCGCCGCTCTTCGCCGCCTGCTCCAGGATGTCGTTGATCTTGTTGCGCAGCGCGGTGTCGTCGCGGGACAGGCCGACGCCGTAGGGCTCCTCGGAGAACGTCTTGCCGACGACCTTCAGCTTGTCCGGGTCCTGGGCCGCGTAGCCCTTGAGGATGGCGTCGTCGGTGGTGACCGCGTCCACCTGGCCGTCGAGCAGCTGCTGCACGCACTCGGAGTAGCGCTGGAACTCGACGATGTTCTGCGGCTCGGTCAGCTGCTCGCTCTTGACCTTCTGGATCGGGGTCGACCCGGTCGCCGAGCAGACCTTCTTGCCCTTGAGCGAGTCCTTGCCGGTGATGTCGGTGTTGTCCGCGCGGACCAGCAGGTCCTGGCCGGCCATGTAGTACGGCCCGGCGAACCCGACCTGCTCCTTGCGCTTGTCGTTGATCGTGTAGGTGCCGACGTAGTAGTCCACCTCACCGGTGGAGATCGCCTGCTCGCGCGCGGTGGAGGGGATCGGCTTGTAGTCGATCTGCGTGTTCGGGTCGAACCCGAGCTGCGCGGCGATCATCCGGGCGATCTCGATGTCGAAGCCGGAGTACTGGTTGGTCACCGGGTCGCGGAAGCCCAGCCCCGGCTGGTCCTCCTTGACACCGACCTCGACGCGGCCCCGCTGCTTCATCCGGTCGAACGTCGGCGAGCCTTCGACCTGCACGTTCTGGGCCACTTCGAACTGGACCTGCGACTCGTCACCGCCCCCGGGCGCGCCTTCCCGGCCACAGCTGGTCAGTGCCAGCGCCAGCGACGCTGCCAGCACGGTCACCAACCGCATCTTCTTGGCTCGCATTCCTTGTGCCTCCCTGCGCAGTGCGCACTCAGTGGGTGAGGATCTTGCCGAGGAAGTCCTTGGCCCGGTCGCTCTTCGGGTGGTCGAAGAACGCGTCCGGTTCGGCGTCCTCGACGATCTCGCCGTCGGCCATGAACAGCACCCGGTGCGCGGCCCGGCGCGCGAAGCCCATCTCGTGCGTGACGACCACCATGGTCATGCCCTCGGCGGCGAGGTCGGTCATGACGTCCAGCACCTCGTTGACCATCTCCGGGTCCAGCGCCGAGGTGGGTTCGTCGAACAGCATCACCTTCGGCTTCATCGCCAGCGCGCGGGCGATCGCGACGCGCTGCTGCTGGCCACCGGAGAGCTGCGCCGGGTACTTGTCGGCCTGGTCGGCGATGCCGACCCGCTCGAGCAGCTCCATCGCGGTGGTGCGCGCGGCGCCCTTGTCCTGCTTGCGGACCTTGACCGGCCCGAGGGTCACGTTCTCCAGGATCGTCTTGTGCGCGAACAGGTTGAACTGCTGGAACACCATGCCGACGTCAGCGCGCAGTTCAGCCAGCGCCCGGCCCTCGGAGGGCAGCGGGACCCCGTCGATCTCGATGCGGCCCGCGTCGATCGGCTCCAGGCGGTTGATCGCGCGGCACAACGTCGACTTGCCCGACCCGGACGGCCCGAGGACGACCACGACCTGCCCGCGGGGCACTTCCAGGTCGATCTCCCGCAGCACGTGCAAGGAACCGAAGTACTTGTCGACCGCGGACATCCGGATCATCGGCGTGTCCGTGGGAGCTGCGGTCATGCACACTCCTGAACGCTCTGCAGTGGATGTGATGGCCGAAACTTAAGCCTCCTTCGGGGGATAGTCCAGACGGAACGGACAGAGCCAGGTTGCAACTAGGTTACGCTCCGCAGTCGCTTCTCGTGCGGGATCGCTGACGCTCCGTGCCCAGATCGGTCGCCGTCCGCGCGCCAGGCGGGTGAATCCGCGATCTGACCAGGCGCTACCGTGGAACGGTGAGCACGAAGACCTACGAGATCCGCACCTTCGGCTGCCAGATGAACGTGCACGACTCCGAGCGCCTCGCGGGGATGCTGGAGGACGCCGGGTACGTGCGCGCCGACTCGGGCGATGCGGACGTGGTCGTGTTCAACACCTGCGCGGTCCGCGAGAACGCGGACAACCGCCTCTACGGCACCCTCGGCCACATGCGCCCCGCCAAGGAGCGCAACCCGAACATGCAGATCGCCGTGGGCGGCTGCCTGGCGCAGAAGGACCGGGAGGCGATCGTCAAGCGCGCCCCGTGGGTGGACGTCGTCTTCGGCACCCACAACCTGGGGTCGCTGCCTGCGCTGCTGGAGCGCGCGCGGCACAACGACGAGGCCGAGGTCGAGATCCTGGAGAGCCTCGAGGTCTTCCCCTCCACGCTGCCGGCCCGCCGCGAATCCGCCTACTCCGGCTGGGTCTCGGTGTCGGTGGGCTGCAACAACACCTGCACCTTCTGCATCGTGCCGTCGCTGCGCGGCAAGGAGAAGGACCGCCGCCCCGGCGAGGTCCTCGCCGAGGTGCAGGCGCTGGTGTCCGAGGGCGTGCTCGAGGTGACGCTGCTCGGGCAGAACGTCAACGCCTACGGCGTCGAGTTCGGCGACCGCTTCGCGTTCGGCAAGCTGCTGCGCTCCTGCGGGGAGATCGAGGGCCTGGAGCGGGTCCGCTTCACCTCGCCGCACCCGCGCGACTTCACCGACGACGTCATCGAGGCGATGGCCGAGACGCCGAACGTGTGCCCGCAGCTGCACATGCCGCTGCAGTCCGGCTCCGACCGGATCCTCAAGGCGATGCGCCGCTCCTACCGGTCCGAGCGGTACCTGAACATCCTGCGCAACGTCCGCGAGGCGATGCCGGACGCGGCCATCACCACCGACATCATCGTCGGCTTCCCCGGGGAGACCGAGGAGGACTTCGAGGCGACCTTGGAGGTCGTCCGGCAGGCCCGGTTCTCCAGCGCGTTCACCTTCCAGTACTCCAAGCGGCCCGGCACGCCCGCCGCGGAGCTGCCCGACCAGCTGCCCAAGGAGGTCGTGCAGGAGCGCTACGACCGGCTGGTCGCGCTGCAGAACGAGATCTCCTGGGAGGAGAACAAGGAGCTCGTCGGCCGCTCGGTGGAGCTGCTGGTCGCCGAGGGGGAGGGGCGCAAGGACGCCGAGACCCACCGGCTGACCGGCCGGGCCCGCGACGGCCGGCTGGTGCACTTCACCCCGACCGGTGCCGTGGACCGCGAGGTCCGGCCCGGGGACGTCGTGCACACCACCATCACCCGCGCCGCCCCGCACCACCTGGTCGCCGACACCGACATCACCGCGCACCGGCGCACCCGGGCGGGCGACCACTGGGAAGAGGGCGTGCGGCCGAAGACCTCGGGCGTGACGCTCGGGTTGCCGTCCTTCGGGGCCCCGGCCCCGCAGCCGAGCGCGGAACAGGGATGTGCGTGTTGAGCGGAGCGCAGGACGTGATGAGGGACAACGCCGATCGGGAACAGCGCGACCTGCTGCGCCGCATCGACCCCGGTGCGCGGGCGCTGGTGATCGCCTCGGTGATGCTGGTGCTGGTCCTCTGCTCGCTGCTGCCCTGGACCGGGGACGCCGCGGGCTGGGAGGTGCTGACCGGTCAGGCGGACCCGAAGCTCGACATCGGCCTGCTGCCGTGGCTGTTCGCGCTCAACTCCACCGTCGTCGGGCTGGGCTTCGGCACGCTGGCGCTGATCAGCCGCCGCTGGGTGGTGGCCTTCGTCGCCGGCCTGGCCGGGGTGGTGGTGTCGTTCGAGGGGATCATGGCGATCTGGTCCCGCCAGACCAGCGGTCAGCACGGACCGGCGATCGGCCTGGTCCTCGCGGTGCTCTGCATGGCGGTCCTGGCCGTGCAGTGGATCAGGGTCCTCTGGTCCCGCGACTGAGCTCCCGCCGGGCAACCCGGCGTCACCCGTGCGCGTCCCACGGGCATGTCGACCACACCACGACAACTCCACTGGGACGGCGGGTACAACGTGCGCGACCTGGGCGGTCTGCCGACCGTCGACGGACGCCGGACGCGTTGGGGCGCGGTGGTGCGCTCGGCAGACCTGTCCCTGCTGACCGAGGCGGGGTGGGCGCAGCTGTGGGACCACGGGGTCCGCACCGTCATCGACCTGGCCGGTGAGGACGAGCCCGCCGCCGACCTCGCCCCGAGACCGGAGGCCCTGGAGAACCTCGTTGTACCCCTGGACCCGGTGCACGACACCGAGTTCTGGAGCTACTGGGGCACCGGTCTGCACGGCACACCGCTGTACGTCCGGCCGTTCCTCGACCGGTACCCCGCGCACACCGCCGAGGTCGCCAAGGCCATCGCGCACGCCCGACCGGGCGGCGTCCTGGTGCACTGCCGCGCGGGCCGGGACCGGACCGGGATCGTCGCCGTGCTGCTGCTGGCCTTCGCCGGCGTCCCGGCTGAGGAGATCGTCGCCGACTACGAGCTCAGCAGCGCCGGGCTCAGGCCGCTGTGGGCACGGCTGGGCTGGCCGGACGACGCACCGGCGATCACCGAGGTCCTCGCCCAGCACGGCACCACCAGGCGCGAGGCGCTCCACGCGGCGCTCGACGGCTTCGACGCCGAGGCCCACCTCCGCGCCGGCGGGTGCACCGAGGCCGACCTGGAGGCACTGCGGGACCGGCTGCTCGCGCCGCCGGAGTGACCGCGCGAGCCGCGACTACCGGCTGGCGATCGCCTGCTCCGCGGCCGCCAGCCACTCCCGCCACTGGTCGGCCTGCTCCTGGGCCTCCTTCGCGCGCCGCTCGTCGCCCGCGGCGCGCGCCTTCTGGGCCTGCGCCTCGAACTGCTCGACCCGCTCGCGGAACTGGTCGACCCGCGCCTGCGCCTCCGGGTCGCTGCGCCGCCACTGGGCGTCGGCGGCCGCGCGGACCTTGTCGGCCACCGCCCGCAACCGGCCCTCCAGCTCGCGCATCCGCTCCCGCGGCACCTTGCCGATCTCGTCCCACCGCTCCTGGATGCGGTGCAGCTGGGCCTGGGCGGCCTTGAGGTCGGCGGACGGGTCGATCTTCTCGGCCTCGACGAGCAGCTCTTCCTTGAGCTTCGCGTTCGCGGCGAACTCGGCGTCGCGCTCGGAGAACGCCTCGGACCGGCGGCTGAAGAAGCGGTCCTGCGCGGCGCGGAACCGCTGCCACAGCGCCTCGTCGCTGTCCTTCGGCGCCCGCCCGGCCGCCTTCCACTCCGCCATCAGCTGCTTGTAGCGGCTCGCGGTGCCGCCCCCAGTCGGTCGACTCGGTCAGCGACTCCGCTTCCTCGACGAGCTCCTGCTTGCGGGCCTTGGCCGCCGCGCGCTGCCGGTCCAGCTCGGCGAAGTGCGAGCCCCGGCGGCGGCTGAACGCGTCACGCGCCTTGGAGAACCGCCGCCACAGCTGCTCGTCGGTCTTGCGGTCGACGCCGCGGATGGTCTTCCACTCCTCGAGCATCTCGCGGAGCCGGTCGCCGGCGCTCTTCCAGTGCGTGGCCTCGGCGGCGATCTGCTCGGCCTCGGCGACCAGTGCCTCCTTGCGCGCGATCGCCTCGGCGCGCGCCCGCTCCTTCTCGTGCTTGGCGCCCTCGACGGCCTGCTCGGCCCGCGCCAGCAGGTGCTCGACCCGGGCGGTCAGCGCGTCGAGGTCACCCACCACCGCCGCCTCGGGCAGCGACTCGTGCAGGTGCTTGGCGCTGCTCAAGGTGTGCTTCGGGTCGCCGGCGCGGGTGCTCAGCCGGGTCTCCAGCAGCTCGACCTCGGTGAGCAGGTCGTCGAACTTGCGCGCGAACAGGGCCAAGCCCTCGGCGGCGTCACCTGCCTGCCAGGAGCCGATCGCCCGCTCGCCGTCGGCGGTGCGGACGTAGACGGTGCCGTCGGCGTCCACGCGGCCCCACCGGGCGGGATCGGCGGACGCGGGCGGTACCGCGGGCGCGGCCGTGGTCGACCGGGTGGTGCCGGTGGTCGAGTCCTCGGTCGCCTTGCTCGCGACCGGCTCGGGGGTCGTGTCCTGGTGCGTCATGGCCGGCTTCCTCCTTGCGTGCCCGCTCCGATGCCCGTGCCCGGCACGGGCGCCCCGCGGCGGCGGGGCCCAGCAAGCGGCGACCCGAACCCCTCGGCGGTCCGGCCTCCGCTGGCGCATTCAAACAGGTCACAGCGCGAATCGGTACTCCGTCGCGCGAACGACGCGCCGAAGCAGCGGCGAACCACCCTGCGCGGCCACCACAGCACTCCGCTGACCTGCACGGCTTCATTGTCATCAAGCACCTGTTCGGGTGCAGCGGGCAGGGTGGACGTGACCGCTCCGCCGTCGGTCGCCGCTCCCCGCACCATCACGTCCGCCAGTGCCTCTACCGTGCACAGGTGTGATCACCTGTGTCGCTGTGGTGCCGTGCCCGCCGTTGCTCGTCCCCGCGCTGACCGTGCGCGCCGACGCGGAGACCGAGCGTCTGCGGGGCGCCTGTTCGCGCGCCGTTTCCAGTCTGACGGAACGTGCAGCCGAATGGGTGGCCGTTGGCACAGATCCGTCGGGTCCCGTCGCGTTCGGCCCCGACACGGTTGGCACGTTCGAGGGGTTCGGTAGGGACGTTCGCGTGACGTTGGGCGGCACCGCGCCGGTGGACCCGGGCCTGCCGCTCCCGGTCCTGGTCACCGGCCTGCTGCGAGAACAGGCCGGGGCCTCCTCCGCCACGGTGCGCCTGCTCGCCCCGGACACCCCGGCGGAGGAGAGCCGACGGCTCGGCGAGTCGCTGGTGGCGGAGGCGGACGGCCTGCTGGTCCTCGCGGACGGCACGAACTGCTCCGGCGAGCGCTCTCCCCGTCCCCCGGACGAGCGCGCCGCGCCGCTCGACGAGCAGCTCCGCACCGCGCTGGCCGAGGTCGACGTCGACCGGCTCCGGGCGCTGGACCCGCGGCTGTGCGCGGAACTCGGTGTCGACGGGCGCGCCGCGCTCCAGGTGCTGCCGGGCGTCGTGGCGGCCGGCGGCGGGACCTGGCGCGGCGAGCTCCTCTACTCGGCGACCCCGCACGGCGTCACCTACCACGTCGCCACCTGGACCCGGCAGGACTGACCGGCCCGTCCCCGCCCGTGCCGGCGCCGCGGGCGCCGAACTAGGGTCGAGGCGTGCAGTCCCTCCCCCACCTGGTGGCGATCGTCGGTCCCACCGCCACCGGCAAGTCTGACCTGGCCGTGCAGCTCGCGCAGGACCTCGACGGCGAGGTGGTCAACGCCGACGCCATGCAGCTCTACCGGGGGATGGACATCGGCACCGCCAAGCTCACCGAGGAGGAGCGCCAGGGCGTCCCGCACCACCTGCTCGACGTGCTCGACGTGACCGAGACCGCCTCGGTGGCCGCCTACCAGCGGCACGCCCGCGCCGCCGTGGAGGACGTCCTGGCCCGGCAGCGCACCCCGATCCTGGTCGGCGGCTCCGGGCTCTACGTGCAGGCCGTCGTCGACGACCTGTCCTTCCCCGGCACGAACCCCGAGGTCCGGGCCACGTACGAGGCCGAGCTGGCCCGGGTCGGCCCCGCCGCCCTGCACCGCCGGCTGGAGGAGCTGGACCCGGCCGCCGCGGCGGCGATCCTGCCCAGCAACGGGCGGCGCATCGTGCGCGCGCTGGAGGTCATCGAGATCACCGGCAAGCCGTTCTCGGCGAACCTGCCCAAGCCCGGGCCGCCGCGCTACGACGCGGTCCTGGTGGGCCTGGACCGCCCGGTCGGCGCCCTCGACGAGCGCGTCGACCAGCGGGTCACGCGCATGTTCGACGCCGGACTGGTCGAGGAGGTCCGCACCCTGGCCAAGGCCGGGTTGCGCGAGGGGCGCACCGCCAGCCGGGCCCTGGGCTACCAGCAGGTCCTCGCGGAGCTCGACGGTGCCGAGGACATGGCGGCCGCCGCGGCCGAGACCGCCAAGCTCACCCGCCGCTTCGTCCGCCGCCAGCGCTCCTGGTTCCGCCGCGACAGCCGGATCCGCTGGTTCGACGCCGCCGACCCGGGCCTGGTCGCCGACGTCCGGGCCGCGCTGGCTCCGTAGACTCGGGCCCGTGCGCACTCCTGACGGGCCCGAGTTCCTCAAGGGCCACGGCACCCAGAACGACTTCGTCATCCTGCCCGACCCGGACGGCGCGCTGGCGCTGACCGGGGAGCGGGTGCGGGCGCTGTGCGACCGCCGCCGCGGCCTGGGCGCGGACGGCGTGCTGCGGGTGGTCCGGACCGGTGCGCTGCCGGACGCCCCCGCCGACGTCCCCGCGGACGTGTGGTTCATGGACTACCGCAACGCCGACGGCTCCATCGCCGAGATGTGCGGCAACGGCGTGCGGGTGTTCGCCCGCTACCTCGCCGACGCCGGGCTGGCCGAGGCCGGTGAGCTGCTGGTCGGCACCCGGGCGGGCGTGCGCCCGGTGCGGATCCGCGAGGACGGCCAGGTGGCCGTGGACATGGGCGCGGCCAAGGTCTTCGGCGAGTCCACCACCAGCGCGTCCGGACGCACCTTCACCGGGATCGCCGTCGACGTAGGCAACCCGCACCTGGCCTGCGTCGACGACGTCGAGCTGGCGGAGCTGGACCTGACGACCCGGCCGCCGCACGACCCCGAGCTGTTCCCGCACGGCGTCAACGTCGAGTTCGTCCGGCCGCGGGAGGGCGACCACGTGCAGATGCGGGTGTACGAGCGGGGCGTGGGGGAGACCCGCTCCTGCGGGACCGGCACCGTCGCGGCGGCCGTGGCGGCGCTGCGCGCGGCCGGTGCGGACACCGGCCGGCGGGTGGTGCACGTCCCCGGCGGCACCGTCGAGGTGGAGGTCACCCCGTCGACCACCACGCTCACCGGGCCGGCCGTGCTCGTCGCCCGCGGGCGCCTCGACGCCGGCTGGTGGGAGCACCCGTAGGACGGTCCAGCGGGAGCCGGCCTGCGGCCGTTCGTGGCGTCCCACCGGCGCGAACGGGTCACCGCGGGTTCGAGGCGTGAAAATGGGTCGCGGGGCGTGGGACAATGGCCTCGATATGAAGAATTCCTTGACCTGGTCCGCCGACCTCGACCACGACGTGGTCGACGCCGACGACAACGAAGTCCCTGCGTCTGCCGAGCCCTCCACGGGTGAGTTGGAGCTCGCCGAGCGCGCGTCGCTGAGGCGGATCCGGGGCCTGTCCACCGAGCTCGCGGACATCACCGAGGTCGAGTACCGCCGCCTGCGCCTGGAGCGCGTGGTGCTGGTGGGGGTCTGGACCGACGGTGACGCCGCGCACGCCGACGCCTCGCTCGCCGAACTGGCGCGCCTGGCCGAGACCGCGGGCTCGGAGGTGCTGGAGGGCGTCATCCAGCGCCGCGACCGCCCGGACCCCGGCACCTACATCGGGTCCGGCAAGGTGCTCGAACTGCGCGACATCGTCGCCTCGACCGGCGCCGACACCGTGATCTGCGACGGCGAGCTCTCGCCCGGCCAGCTGCGCCAGCTGGAGGAGAAGCTGAAGGTGAAGGTGGTCGACCGGACCGCGCTGATCCTCGACATCTTCGCCCAGCACGCCCGCTCCAAGGAGGGCAAGGCGCAGGTGGAGCTGGCCCAGCTGCAGTACTTCCTGCCGCGCCTGCGTGGTTGGGGTGAGGCGATGTCCCGGCAGGCCGGCGGTCGGGCCGGTGGCGCCACCGGCGGCGTCGGCACCCGCGGTCCCGGTGAGACCAAGCTGGAGACCGACCGGCGGCGCATCCACAAGCGCATCAGCAAGCTCCGCAAGGAGCTGGCGGCGATGCGCACGGTGCGCGGCACCAAGCGCGGGCGCCGGGAGGCCAACGCGGTGCCGGGCGTGGCCATCGCCGGCTACACCAACGCGGGCAAGTCCAGCCTGCTCAACGCGCTGACCGGCGCGGGGGTGCTGGTCGAGGACGCGCTGTTCGCCACCCTGGACCCCACCACCCGGCGGGCCACCACCCCGGACGGGCGCGCCTACACGTTGACCGACACCGTCGGCTTCGTGCGCCACCTGCCGCACCAGCTGGTCGAGGCGTTCCGCTCCACGCTGGAGGAGGTCACCGGCGCGGACCTGCTGGTGCACGTCGTGGACGGTTCCGAGGAGTCGCCGCACGAGCAGGTCGCCGCGGTCCGCCAGGTGCTCAACGAGATCAGCGATGAGCACGGGTCGGAGGTGCCGCCGGAGCTGCTGGTGGTGAACAAGGTCGACTCGGTGGACGAGACGCGCATCGCCGAGCTTCGGCGGTTGCTGCCGGAGGCGCTGTTCGTCTCCGCGCACAGCGGCACGGGCGTGGCGGAGCTGCGCCAAGCCATCGCGGACCGCCTGCCCCGGCCGGACGTCTTCGTCGACGTGCTGGTGCCCTACACCCGCGGCGAGCTCGTCGCGCGCGTGCACTCCGAGGGCGAGGTCGTCGACGAGGAGCACACCCCGGAGGGCACCCGGCTCCGTGCCAAGGTCCGGCCCGACCTGGCCAGCGCGCTGGAGCCGTTCACCGGGTGAACGCGGTCGGTGCGGTCGCGACCGCGCTGCTGCTGGTGACGTCGGGTTCCGTCACGGCGTCACCGGCGGCCGCGCAGGCGCCCGAACCGGTCGAGCAGTGCCGGGTGCGGGACGACCGGTTGGAAGAGCTCTCCGGCTTGGCCTCCGACGGGCGTTCCTGGTACGCGACCAACGACGGTGGCAGTGCGTTGCGGGTCTACGTCCTGGACCCGGCCGACTGCTCGGTGCGGGACGTGCGCACGAGCCCGGTCGATCCGTACGACGTGGAGGACCTGGCGCTGGGCCCGGACGGGTCGGTGTGGCTGGCCGATGTCGGGGACAACCGCCGCCGTCGCGACACCGTCGCGCTGCACGTGATGTCGCCCGAGGGTGGTGTCGTGCTGCACCGGTTGTCCTACCCGGACGGCGCGCACGATGCGGAGGCGCTGCTGCTCGACCGGGCGGGTGTGCCCTTCATCGTCACCAAGGAACCGTTGGGCGTCGCTGGTGTCTACCGCCCGGCGCAACCGCTGGACCCCGAACGCACGGTGCCGCTGGAACGGGTCGGCTCGATCGCCCTGCGCTCGACCGGGACGCCTGGAGGCCCGGTGTCGCCGTCAATCGGCTCGACCCTGGTGACCGGCGGTTCGGTCAGCCACGACGGCAGGACCGTCGCGATCCGCACCTACACCGACGTCTACCTCTACAGCGCACCGGACGGTGATGTGGTGGCCGCGCTGCGCGGAGAACCCCTGCGCATCGCGCTGCCGAACGAACCTCAGGGCGAAGCCATCGCGTGGGAGCCCGACGGCGCCGTGCTGTCCGCATCAGAAGGACACGAACCAGTCCGCCGCATCCCCGGAGCCGCGAGGCTGCTCGCCGATCGCGCTACCGCACCGCCGGAGGACAGGGGTGCCGGATCGCAGCCCACCGAACGGGTCGAACCCACCGACGAGACCGGTGCGCCCACCGGTCAGGCGATGGTGTTCGCCGCCGTGCTGGCCGGGCTGCTCGTCTTCCTCGCGGGCCGACTGCGCCGCAACCGCTGACCGGACACCCGTGAGCCCGGCTGCCAGCGTTGCTCGGCGCCACGAGGAAGGGCCTGCTGCGTCAGAGCCGACGCAGGACCGCGACCACCTTGCCGAGGATCTGTGCCTCGTCGCCGAGGATCGGTTCGTACGCGGAGTTGTGCGGCATCAGCCAGACGTGCTCGTCGGTGCGCTTGAAGGTCTTCACCGTCGCCTCGCCGTCGATCATCGCCGCCACCACGTCGCCGTTCTCGGCGTCGGGCTGCTGACGCACCGCGACCCAGTCACCGTCGGTGATGGCGAGGTCGATCATGGAGTCGCCGACGACCTTGAGCAGGAACAGCGTCCCGTCGCCGACGATCTCCTTCGGCAGCGGGAAGACGTCCTCGATCGACTCCTCGGCCAGGATCGGGCCGCCGGCCGCGATGCGCCCGACCACCGGCACGTAGGCGGGCTTGGCCTGCCCGGTGTTCTCCGGTTCGGACTCGCCGCCGACCAGCACCCCGACCGTGCGCGGGCGGTGCGGGTCCCGGCGCAGGTAGCCCTTCCGCTCCAGCACGCGGAGCTGGTAGGCGACCGACGAGGTCGAGGTGAGCCCGACGGCGTCGCCGATCTCGCGGACGCTCGGCGGGTACCCGTGCTCGCGCATCCACTTGCGGATCGCCTCCAGCACCCGGAGCTGGCGATCGCTGAGCTCCTCGGCCCCGCTGGCCTGTTCGGGCAGGGTGTGCACGTCGGCCTCGGAGTCCTTGACGTCGTGTACCCGGCCCTCGATCGAGCCGGTCGCATTGCTCGCCACCGCTGCCTCCTGTCCGTCTGAACTGCGGTGCTGATCGCGGGGCGACGGTTCTGGCCGCCCGGTTTCCACAGTAGACGCCGCAAACACAGAGATCAAACACCTGTTCGAGTTAATTTCCGCCCCAAGTATCGCCCTATGGGGGTCTCTTGGTACACAATCGCACGCAGGTTCGATCGAACATGCATTCGATCATGGTCCCAGGGGTGCGGGAGGCGGCATGACCACGTCCATCGATGCGGCGGGGCGGCCGTGCCGGGTCGAGCGGCGGTCCGCCGCGCGGGTGCCGGGCCGGAGGGCGGCCGGCGCGGTCCGGCCGGGGCGGGAGCGGTGGCCGGTCGGCCGGGTGGTGCCGCGCGCGCCGCAGCCGGCGGCGGGCGACGCCGGGCGCCGGAGCGGCGACTGGCTGTGGCTGACCTCGGTGGCGATCTCCACGTTCCTCATCGTCATGCTGGTGGGGCTCTTCGGCGTCCGCGACGCGCCGACGACGGGAGGTGCCGCGCTGGTCGAGGTCCGGGCGGGGGACACTCTGCGGGAGATCGCCGAGCGGGTGGTGCCGGGCGCCGATCCGCGGGCGGTGGTCGACCGCATCGTGGAGGTCAACGGGCCCGGCGCGGCGGCCGCGGAACCCGGTCGGCTCCTGCTCGTCCCGGTGGACGACTGAGCCCCCCGGCGGGGGTTCGGGACGGGCGACCTGGGGTTTCGCCAGGCGGTGTCCGGGGGTGGCGCGGGCGACGCTCCGAAGGCCCTCCCGAGTTTGCGTCGCGATCGGGCGCGGTCTAGAGTCGACCACAACATCTAGTAGTTACGCCCGTGTATTTAGTCCACAGGTTGGGCTTCCCAGGTGTTCATGCGCCCACGGAGCGTGAGTTCGTCGTCGGCTGCCGCGGACGCGGCGACGGCGTGGGGGAAGGGGGTGAGTGCCGGTGCGGTGCCCATTCTGTCGCGGGGAGGACTCCCGGGTCGTCGATTCGCGCGAGGTCGAAGAAGGCCAGGCGATCCGGCGCAGGCGATCGTGCTCGACGTGCGGTCGGCGCTTCACGACGATCGAGGAGCTGGTGCTGTCGGTGGTCAAGCGCTCCGGCGTCACCGAGCCCTTCAGCCGGGAGAAGGTGGTGCGCGGGGTGCGCCGCGCGTGCCAGGGCCGCCCGGTCGAGGAGGACGCGCTGCAGCAGCTGGCGCACAAGGTGGAGGAGACCGTCCGGTCGCTCGGCGTGGCCGAGCTGCCCAGCCACGAGGTCGGTCTGGCGATCCTCGGTCCGCTGCGCGAGCTGGACGAGGTCGCCTACCTGCGCTTCGCGAGCGTGTACCGGGCGTACTCCTCGGTGGAGGACTTCGAGAAGGAGATCGCCGATCTGCGGGCCGCTCGGCCGGCCGCGCAGGACGGGGTGGAGAGCGAGCGTGAGTAAGTCTCGCCGGCGCGCGGTTCGCCGCGGTGCCGGGAACGCGAAACACCACCCAGCGCGCCGACCAGGGGCGTCGCTGGAGTCACAGGCACGACCGAACCGGACGGGGAGCCCGGACGGGGCCGACCAAGCACGACGAGCGAGTGACAAGGAAGAGGGTCAGGTCATGACAGAGACCGTCGGCAGCCCGGCCGGCGCAGCGGGGGAGCCGGAAGCAGGTGCCCGCAAGGGCATCCGGGTGCAGCGCGTCTACACCACGGAGGGGGTGCACCCGTACGACGAGGTCACGTGGGAGCGCCGCGATGTGGTGATGACCAACTGGCGGGACGGGTCGGTCAACTTCGAACAGCGCGGTGTCGAGTTCCCCGACTTCTGGTCGCTGAACGCGGTGAACATCGTCACCAGCAAGTACTTCCGCGGCGCGGTGGGCACCGATGAGCGCGAGAACAGCCTGCGGCAGCTCATCGACCGGGTGGTCGGCACCTACGTCAAGGCCGGTGTCGAGCACGGCTACTTCGCCACCGACACCGACGCCGAGATCTTCGAGCACGAGCTCACCTGGATGCTGCTGCACCAGGTGTTCAGCTTCAACTCGCCGGTGTGGTTCAACGTCGGCACCAGCTCGCGCCAGCAGGTCTCGGCCTGCTTCATCCTGTCGGTGGACGACACGATGGAGTCGATCCTCGACTGGTACAAGGAAGAGGGCCTGATCTTCAAGGGCGGTTCCGGCGCCGGCCTGAACCTGTCCCGCATCCGTTCCTCCCGCGAGCTGCTGTCCTCGGGCGGCACCGCCTCGGGCCCGGTGTCGTTCATGCGCGGCGCGGACGCCTCGGCGGGCACCATCAAGTCCGGTGGCGCGACCCGCCGCGCGGCGAAGATGGTGGTGCTCGACGTCGACCACCCGGACATCGAGGAGTTCATCGAGACCAAGGCGCGCGAGGAGCACAAGATCCGCGCCCTGCGCGACGCCGGTTTCGACATGGACCTCGGTGGTGCCGACGCCAGCTCGGTGCAGTACCAGAACGCGAACAACTCGGTGCGCGTCTCCGACGAGTTCATGCGCGCGGTGGAGAGCGACGGCACCTTCGGGCTGCGCGCTCGCACCACCGGCGAGGTGCTGGAGTCGGTGCGGGCCCGCGACCTGTTCCGCAAGATGGCGCGGGCGGCGTGGGAGTGCGCCGACCCGGGCATCCAGTACGACGACACGATCAACGACTGGCACACCTCGCCGGAGACCGGTCGGATCACCGCGTCGAACCCGTGCTCGGAGTACATGCACCTGGACAACTCCAGCTGCAACCTGGCGTCGCTGAACCTGATGAAGTTCCTGCGCGACGACCTGACCTTCGACGCGGAGCTGTTCGAGAAGACGGTCGAGTTCGTCATCACCGCGATGGACATCTCGATCTGCTTCGCGGACTTCCCGACCGAGGCGATCGGCGACACCACCCGCAAGTTCCGCCAGCTGGGCATCGGCTACGCCAACCTGGGCGCGCTGCTGATGGCCACCGGCCACGCCTACGACTCGGACGGCGGCCGGGCCCTGGCGGCGGCGATCACCTCGCTGATGACCGGTACCGCCTACAAGCGGTCGGCCGAGCTGGCCGGTGTCGTCGGCCCGTACGAGGGCTACGCCCGCAACGCCGAGGCGCACCAGCGGGTGATGCGCAAGCACGCCGCGGCCAACGACCTGGTCCGCACCTACCACCACAACGACGCCACGGTGCACAAGCTGGCGACCAAGGTGTGGCAGGAGTGCCTGGAGATCGGTGCCCGCAACGGCTGGCGCAACGCCCAGGCCTCGGTGCTGGCCCCGACCGGCACCATCGGCCTGATGATGGACTGCGACACCACCGGCATCGAGCCTGACCTGGCGCTGGTCAAGTTCAAGAAGCTGGTGGGCGGCGGCTCCATGCAGATCGTCAACCAGACGGTGCCGCGGGCGCTGCAGGCGCTGGGCTACCAGGAAGAGCAGATCGAGGCGATCGTCGAGTACATCGCCGAGCACGGCCACGTGGTCGACGCGCCAGGGCTGCGCCCGGAGCACTACGAGGTCTTCGACTGCGCGATGGGCGAGCGCTCGATCGCTCCGATGGGGCACGTGCGGATGATGGCCGCGGTGCAGCCGTTCCTGTCGGGCGCGATCTCCAAGACGGTGAACATGCCGGAGTCGGCGACCGTCGAGGACGTCGAGCAGCTCTACTTCGAGGGCTGGAAGCTGGGCCTGAAGGCGCTGGCCATCTACCGCGACAACTGCAAGGTGGGGCAGCCGCTGTCGGCGGGCAAGGGCGACAAGGCCGAGAAGGAGAAGGAGGTCGAGAAGCAGATCGAGTACCGCCCGGTCCGCAAGCGGCTCCCGAAGAAGCGGCCGAGCCAGACGGTGTCGTTCACCGTGGGCGGTGCCGAGGGCTACCTGCACGCCGGTTCGTACCCGGACGACGGGCTGGGCGAGATCTTCGTCAAGCTCGGCAAGCAGGGGTCGACCCTGGCGGGCGTCATGGACGCCTTCTCGATGTCGATCTCGGTGGGTCTGCAGTACGGCATCCCGCTGGAGTTCTACGTCTCGAAGTTCCAGAACCTGCGCTTCGAGCCGGCCGGGATGACCGACGACCCGGACGTCCGGATGGCCAGCAGCGTGCTCGACTACCTGTTCCGCCGCCTGGCGCTGGACTACCTGCCCTACGAGAAGCGCGCCCAGCTGGGCATCTTCACCGCTGAGGAGCGGGAGGCGCAGGTCAACGGCACTGACGCGGCCCCGGCCGAGCAGCCCAGCGAGGTCCTGGACACCCTGCGCTCCACTGTGGACTACCAGAAGGAGGAGAAGCAGGAGGAGGTGCAGCGCGCGGGCAGCTCGACCGAGCTGCTGGAGCTGCGCCTGGGCAAGGCGGCGGACGCGCCGCTGTGCATGACCTGCGGCACGAAGATGCGTCCGTCGGGCTCCTGCTACCTCTGCGAGGGCTGCGGCTCCACCTCCGGCTGCAGCTGAGCCGGGACGGAGAGGTGAGCACCTGAGCGACGGTGCCTGAGGAAGGGGAGTCGGCCGTCTGGTCGGCTCCCCTTCCTTCTCGTCCGGACGTCGTTCGTCGGGAACCCGCTTGCCGCGGCCGCGACACTGGTCCCGTGAGCACCGACTACGTCTTGGCGGGGTACCGCGTCGCGCCGCGGTACGTGCGCGAGGAGTGGCAGGACAGCAGCTTGCCGGAGGGGGAGCTGGTGTCGATGAGCGGGTGCGTGGTCGACGTGCTGTACACGGACCCGCACGAGTGGGACGACTGGTTCGGCAGTCCGGGAGCGGCCGAACGGGCGCGCGTCCAGTCGGGACGGTCCGGCTCGCACGTGCTCGGTGTGGGGTTCGCGGTTCCCGACGTCCCGGAGGTGACGGCCGACATCACCGACAGCGGGTCGGAGGCTGCAGCGGGCACTCTGCTGGAACGGCTCGCCCGCCGCGAGCCGGCTGCCGACGGCGAGCCGCTGGGGTTCGAACTCGTCGGGTACGAGTGCGGGCTCTGGCACACCTGGACGTGCATCGGCGGCCTGGTCCGCGAGGTCTACGACGCGACCGGCGTCCGTCCCGGCGAGTGGGGCCTGGTCCAGGACGAGCAGGACGCGCGCCGGGCTGCCGCCTGGCTCACGGAGTCGGGGGCGGGTGAGCCGAAGGTCTTCTACTGGGTCGCGGCCAAGCTGGTCGACGTGCCGGTGTGACCGAACGGTGGTGAGCGCGGCGAACCGGCCCCGCTGACCGGGGACTCGACGCCCTCGCCCTGCGTGGAGACGTCCTCGGCGAGGTGGCGACGGTTCCGCCGGCGACCGGGCGGGGTCGCCGGTCCGAGGGGGAGCCGAGTGCCGTTCCGCCCCGTGGGCGAGTCAGCTGATCGCTGTCCTGTGTGGACACTCACCGGGCGGGGTGGGGACGCGGGTGCCGTCCCCACCCCGTGCGGTCAGTTCTGGCGGTCGGCGAGGAGCTTCTCCGTGCAGACGAGGCGGACGCAGGTGGCCAAGCCCTTGATGGCCTCCTCCAGCTCGGCCTGCTCCGGGAAGGTCGGCGCGATGCGGATCACGCTGTCGGTGGGGTCGTCGCCGTAGGGGTGGGTCGCACCGGCCGGGGTGAGGGCGATGCCCGCCTCCTTGGCCTTGGCCACCACCGCGCGGGCGCAGCCGTCGAGGACCCGCAGGCTGATGAAGTAGCCACCGGCCGGCTTGGTCCAGGAGGCGAGGCCCGTGCCGCCCAGCTCCTCGGTGAGGATCTTGTCGACGGCCTCGAACTTGGGGCGGATCAGCGCCGCGTGCTGCCGCATGTGCTCACGCAGGCCGTCGGCGTCGCGCAGGAACCGGACGTGCCGCAACTGGTTGATCTTGTCCGGGCCGATGTGGCGCTTGGAGGTGCAGCTCAGCCACCACTCGACGTTGGCCGGGGAGGAGCCAAAGAAGGCGACGCCGCCACCGGCGAAGGTGATCTTCGAGGTGGACCCGAAGACGAACGCCCGGTCGGGGTTGCCGTGCTCGGCGCACAGCGCGAGCAGGTCCGCGATCTCCGCGGGCTCGTCGGTGAGGTGGTGCACCGCGTAGGCGTTGTCCCAGAAGATGCGGAAGTCCGGGGCCGCGGTGCGCATGGCCGCCAGGCGGCGCACGGTCTCGTCGGAGTAGACGGTGCCGTCCGGGTTGCTGTACTTGGGCACGCACCAGATGCCCTTGACCGCCGGGTCCTCGGCGACGAGGCGCTCGACGACGTCCATGTCCGGGCCGTCCGGCGTCATCGGGACCTGGACCATCGTGATGCCGAACCGCTCGCACAACGCGAAGTGCCGGTCGTAGCCGGGGACCGGGCACAGGAACTTGACCTCGGGCTCGTCGACCCAGCGGCGCTCACCGCCGGGGACGGTGCCGAGCTGCGCGAAGACCAGGGCGTCGTGCATGAGCTCGAGGCTGGAGTTGCCCGCGGCGAGCAGTTGCTCGACCGGCACCTGCAGCTCACCGCTGAAGATCTCACGCAGCTCGCGCAGGCCCTGCAGCCCGCCGTAGTTGCGCAGGTCGGTGCCGTCGGCGGAGGTCAGCGGGCCGTCGACCTGCACCAGGTCGTTGGTGAGGTCGAGCTGGCGCGGCGAGGGCTTGCCCCGGGTGAGGTCCAGCTTCAGGCCGCGCGCGACCAGGGTCGCGTGCTCCTGGCTGGCGCGATCGCGCTGGGCGGTCAGCTCTTCGATGGTCGATGCTGGAGCGTTCACCGGAGTCCCTTCGCCTTCGTCCGTGGAACAGGCCACGCGTACACCCTAATGACCTCCCGGGGGCTCGCGGACAGCACCGGGGGTGGCGCCGACCTGCGCAGAGGGACCGCCGACGTGGCGTTGGTCACGGACGCAGGAAGCCTTCCCGCGCCCGGCTGATCAGGCGGAAAGCGTCCTGCCCGGCCGCCCTTCTCGCGGACGTCGGTGGGCAGTCCCGTCCGCCCCCCCACGTGACGCAGCTACCACTCGCTCGTCTCCGCGCGGGCGGGGAGCGGCCCCTCCGGCGGTCTCCGCCACGGCGGACACGAAGTCGCCCACGTCGACGGGGTGGTCGTCGGCGACGTGGTGCGCCTGGCCGCCTCGACGCGGTTCGAGCGCGGCCACCGTGGTGGAGGCGGTGTCGGCGATGCGGGCCGGGTGCTGCTGGGCTTCCTGGACGGGTTGACCGACCACCCGGACCCGGGCGGTGAGGGCGGGCTGGTCCTCTCCGACCTCGCCGAACGCCTCGGCCTGCGCACGCGGGAGGACCTGCTCGACGCGGTTCGCCGGGCGGGGCTCCGCGTCGTCGCCAGGTCGGGCACGCGGTCGGCGCTCCAGCGGGCCGCGTGCTGGACGGGGGCCGGAGATCCGCAGTCACGGCGACCTGGCCCGCGCGTACCTGGCCGCGACGGGACGCCGTCGGCTCGTGCTGCCGGGAGGCCGTCGCCGGTTTCCGCCGCGGCGGTCAGCTGGCCCGGCCCACGTGGTCGGCCGCGTGTCCTCCGACGCGTTCCTCGCCGAGCGGTGACGGCTCAGCCGCGGGGCCTGGCCAGCAGTTGTGCGGCGACAGCGGTCGCGCCGGTGACGGAGAAGACCGACGGCCACGCACCGATCTTCTTGGCCAGCGGGTGCGAGCCGGTGAGCGCCGCCGCGTAGGTGACGCCCAGCGCGAGGGCCGGTCCCAACCCGGTCCGGCGGCGGCAGGTCTCCGCCGCGGCCAGGCCCGCGCCGGCCGCGACCACTCCGCCCCAATGCCGGTGCTTGGTGGCGCGGGCGACTGCGAAACCGCCGATCAAACCGGCCGAGGTCAGCAGGCTGGGCGGGATGGACATGCGCACTCCTCGCAGCTGGCAGCGGACTTGCACCCGCGACTCTACCGGGTGATGACCGGGCGGTCGTGGCGCAAACGTGCCGGAGAGGTGCCACCCCAGGGGTTTTGCGCTATGAACAGTGCTGTTGTCCGGTCCCTTCGGCATCCCGGGAGCCTGCATGCGGCGCTTTCGAACGGTTCTGCTGGCTGCGGTGTGCGTCCTGCCGCTGAGCGGAGTGCCCGCGGCGGCGCAACCGCCGCAGGGCCCGGTCTTCGAGGACGGCGAGGCGCAACCGGTGTTCGACCCGGCCCAGGCGGTGCGCGAGGACCTGTTCGTGACCGCGCCGGTCGACAGCGACCACGACGGGCAGCGCGACCGGGTGCACGTCCAGGTGGTGCGACCGGCGGAGACCGAGCAGGGCCTGCGGGTTCCGGTCGTCTACCAGGCCAGTCCCTACTACTCCGGTGGCAACGACGTGCCGAACCACAACGTCGACACCGAGCTCTACGTGCCCGAGCGTCCGGGGCACCGGTCGCTGCGCACCACGGTGGGGGACCAGCGCGTGGCAGCGGCCGTGGACATCGAGTGGGCCTACGAGGAGTACCTGCTGTCCCGGGGGTACGCCGTGGTGTACGCGGAATCCCTGGGCACCGGGGAGTCCACCGGGTGCCCGACCACCGGGGCGGAGAACGAGACGATCGGCGCGAAGGCGGTCGTCGACTGGCTGAACTCGCGAGCTCCGGGTCACGACGCCGGCGGCGCTCCCGCGGTGGCCGACTGGTCGACGGGCAAGGTCGGCATGATCGGCGTGTCCTACAACGGCACCCTGCCCAACGCGGTGGCCAGCACCGGTGTCGAGGGGCTGGAGGCGATCGTGCCGATCGGGGCGATCTCCAACTGGTACGACTACTACCGCAGCGACGGGGCCGTGGTCGCGCCCGGCGGTTACCAGGGCGAGGACGCCGACGTGCTGGCGAAGTACGTGCACACCCGGGCGGACCGCGAACCGTGCCGCGCGGTGATCGACCAGCTCACCGCCGAGCAGGACCGGGTCACCGGCGATTACAGCCCGTTCTGGGACGAGCGCAACTACCTCGATGACGTGGACCGGGTGCGGGCGGCGGTGCTGGCCGTGCACGGCCTCAACGACTGGAACGTCAAGACCAGGCAGGCCGCGCAGTGGTACGAGGCGCTGCGCGAGAACGGCGTGCCGCACAAGATCTGGTGGCACCAGTCGGGCCACACCGACCTGATCACGCTCCGCGAGCAGGAGTGGCTGCGTGAGCTGAACCGCTGGTTCACCCGGTACCTGTACCAGGTGCCGAACGGGGTCGAGGACGAGCCGCGCGCCACCGTCCAGCGCGAGAACGGCAGCTGGGTCGAGGAACCGGAGTGGCCGGCACCGGAGGCCGAGGACGTGGTCCTGCGGCCGACTCCCGGCGGTGCCGACCGGGGCGGCCTGACCACGGCGCGGACGCCCGGCCGGGTCGTCGAATCGCTGCAGGACGACGCGACCCGGACGGCCGAGGACCTGGCGGCGGCCCCGAGCTCGCCGAACCGCCTGGCCTACGTCACCGAACCGCTGGCGGAGCAGGTCCGGGTCAGCGGAACGGTGCGCGCGGAGCTCGCGCTGGCCTTCGACCGCCCGGCGGCCAACGTGACCGCGCTGCTGGTGGACCAGGCGCCGGACGGCGCGGTGTCCGTGGTGACGCGGGGGTGGACCGATCCGCAGAACCGGCACGCGATCGACCGGACCTCGCCGATCGAGCCGGGCACGACGTACCGGGTCCAGGTGACCATGCAGCCGGACGACTACGTGTTCGCGCCCGGGCACCGGCTCGGCGTCGTCGTGCTCTCCAGCGACCACGACTTCACGCTGCGCCCGAAGCCGGGGACGGGGCTGTCGATGGACCTGGCCCGGACCTCGATCACGTTGCCGGTGGTCGGGTCGATCGGGTAGCGGCCGAGTGCCTCACGGGGCGGCCGGGGTTCCGACTCCGGCCGCCCCTTTTGGACAGTGGTTCACGTTGGTGCGCGGTGCGCGGAGCGTGATCTCCCGACGGGTGATCGAATTCGCTGGCTCGGATGACACACCACAGTGGACTTCCGCTCGTCGCCGGCGTTGACCATCCACATCAGACCCCGGTAGTCCACAGATCGCGGAAACGCCCTTCCGGCAGCGGCTCTCGGTGCCGATGGTGGTGGCATGGCAACGCGACTCAACACCACCGTCTCGCTGACCGACCCCGCCGACGTGCTGGCCGCCGTGCCGCACATGCTCGGGTTCCACCCGACCGACTCGCTCGTGGTGCTCACGCTCCACGACGTCGCGTCCACCCCGAAGTTCGGCGTCACCCTGCGCACGGACCTGCCCTGCTCGATGAAGCTGTGCGGGTTCGGCGAGCGGCTGCTGTCCGGGCCCCTCAGTCGGCAACGGGTCGAAGGCGTGGTCCTCGTCGTGGTCGGCACCGAGCCGCACGCGGAGGCCTGTGACGACAACTGCGCCGGTGCCTGTCGGCGCCCCCTGCTCAACGGACCCGACGCGGACGGGGCCGGCACCGGTCCGCCGCACGCCGACCTCATCGACGTGCTGCGCGACTCCTTCGAGCGAGCCGGGATCGTGTTGGTGCACGCCCTGTGGGCACCGGAGATCCAGGCCGCCGCGCCCTGGCAGTGCTACTCCGAACCCGAGTGCTCCGGGGAGATCCCCGACCCGAAGTCCTCACCCGTCGCGGCCGCGCTGGCCGCGACGGGGGCGGTGACCTTCGGCAGCCGCGACGAGCTGCGCGCCCTGGTGGCGCCGGAGTCGCCCGAGGCCGTCGCGCGCTGGTCGGCCAAGCTCGACGTCCTGGCCGAGGAGCGGATGGACACCGACGACCCGCACCGGGTGGCGCGCGACGTGCAGCTGGTGCTCGCCGCCGTCCAGCGCGCGGCCAACGGGTCCGCGCTCACCGAGGACGACCAGCTGCGGGTGCTGCTGGCGGTGTCCGACACGCGCGTGCGCGACATCGCCCTGAGCACCGCGCTGGGCGAGACGGCCGGGGCGGCCGAGGAGCTCTGGCTCACCCTGGTCCGCCGCGCCCCCGCCGCGGAATTGCCGGAGGTCGCCGCGCTGCTGGCGTTCTCCGCCTACGTGCGAGGCGAGGGTGCGTTGTGCAACGCCGCGCTGGAGCGGATCGAGCAGACCCAGCCGGACCACCACCTGGGCACCCTGCTGCGGCAGGCCGTCGACACCGGCCTGCCGCCCACCGACCTCGCCGTCATCGCCCGGGACGCCGCCGAGGACGCCCGGATCGTGCTCGCCGAGGACGGTGCCTGGTGATGGACGACGGGACGACCCAGCTGCTCGGGCCGGGCGGGTCAGGCGCCGTGGCGCTCGCGGGTGAACTCCCACGCGTCCCGAACGATGACCTCGAGGTCGGCCCGCTGCGGCTGCCACCCCAGCTCGTCCCGCGCGCGCTGGCTCGATGCCACCAGCGTCGCCGGGTCGCCGGCGCGGCGCGGCGCCACCGCGGCGGGGATCGGGTGACCGGTCACCGCACGGCAGGTGTCGATCACCTGCTTGACCGAGAACCCGGTGCCGTTGCCGAGGTTGTAGATCCGGTGCTGGCCGGCGACGGCCTTGTCCAGGGCGAGCAGGTGGGCGTCGGCCAGGTCCGTGACGTGGATGTAGTCCCGGACGCAGGTGCCGTCGCTGGTGGGCCAGTCCTCGCCGTAGATCTGCACCTGCTCCCGCTGGCCCAGGGCGACCTGCAGAACGATCGGGATGAGGTGCGTCTCGACGGTGTGCCGCTCGCCGAAGGCGCCGTGCGCACCGGCCACGTTGAAGTACCGCAGGCTCACGGCACCGATGCCGTGGGCGTTCGCGTAGGAGGTGATCGCGTGATCGATGGCCAGCTTCGTCGCGCCGTAGGTGTTCGTCGGTCGCGTCGCGGTGTCCTCGGTGATCGGAGTGACCTCCGGCTCGCCGTAGGTCGCCGCGGTGGAGGAGAACACCAGCCGGGGCGTGCCGTGCTCCCGCATGGCGTCCAGCAGCCGCAGCGAGGTGACCACGTTGCCGTGCCAGTACTTCTGCGGGTCCTCCATGGATTCGCCGACCAGCGACTTGGCCGCGAAGTGCAGCACACCGTCGAACGGGTCCGCGAGCAGCTCGCTCGCCGCCGCAGCGATGTCGGCCTCGACGAACGTGCATCCGTCCGGGACCGCGTCGGCGTGCCCGGTGGACAGGTCGTCGACCACGACGACCTCGTGACCGGCCTCCACCAAGCGCGCGGCGCACACGCTTCCGACGTAGCCTGCGCCACCTGTGACGAGGAGCTTCAACTGGGTACAGCCTTCCGTGCGAGTTCTGGTACGACCACCGTGGACCGGGGAGCGGGCGGGGTCGTCCGGTGGTCACCGGTCCCGGCCCGCCCCGGCGGAGGGTACCGCTGTGAAGAGCCGGGGCGCGGTCAGGTCCGCCCGGGCGAAGGCGTCCAGCACGGCCTGCTCGATCGCCGGCCGGTCGGCGGTGGGCACCAGGGCGATGGCGGAACCGCCGAATCCGCCGCCGATCATGCGAGATCCCAGCGCGCCCGCGGCGAGCGCGGTGTCGACGGCGAGGTCCAGCTCGGGGCAGGAGACCCGGTAGTCGTCGCGCAGGCTGGTGTGCGAGGCGGTCAGCACCGGGCCGATCTCGGCGTACCGCCCCGCGCGGAGCTCGTCCACTGTGGCCAGCACCCGGTCGTTCTCGGTGACGACGTGCCGCACCAGTGGTCGCAGCTCCTCCGGCAGCTGCGGAAGGACCGCAGGCAGTTCCGAGGCGGTCACGTCGCGCAACGACTTGCGCCCCAGCAGCTCCGCTGCGCGCTCGCAGCCCCGGCGGCGTTCTCCGTAACCGGACTCGCTGTGCGAGTGCTTCACGCGGGTGTCGATCACGAGCACTTCCAGCCCGGCGTTGCGCGGGTCGAACGGGACCTGCTCGGCGTCGCCGGTGCGCACGTCGAAGAACAGGACGTGCGCCTCGGTGCAGGACAGCGAGGCGGTCTGGTCGAGCAGTCCCGTCGGCGCGCCGACGAAGTCGTTCTCCGCCCGCTGCACCAGGCGCGCGATCTCGTCGAGGCCCGGCGCGCCCGGCTGCCCCGGCGCGGAGCCCACGCTGTCGAGCAGCGCCAACGCCGTCGCGCACTCCAGGGCGTGCGAGGAGGACAGCCCGGCGCCGGTCGGCACGTTCCCGACGATCATCAGGTCCGCCCCGGTGAGGGGCAGGCCGGTCTCGCGCAGGGCCCAGGCGACCCCGGCCGGGTGAGCGGCCCAGCCGGTGGGGGAGCCGGGGCGGAGGTCGTCGAGGGCCATCTCGGGGCTGCGGTGCAGGCGCCCGTCACTGCCGAAGGTCGCCATGGACAACCGACGGTCGGTGCGCCGCCGGAGGGCGACGGCGGTCCGGTGCGGCAGGGCGAAGGGGAGCACGAACCCGTCGTTGTAGTCGGTGTGCTCCCCGATGAGGTTCACCCGGCCCGGAGCGGACCAGACCACGTCGGCAGCGCCGCCGTACTGTTCGGCGAACAGCGTCGCCGCGCGCTCGGCCGAGGTCACTTGGCGTGCACCATGACCGCGTGCGCGATGCTGGAAGACAGCTCGGTGCTGCCGTTCTGGCCCCGCACCTCGATCGGCTTGTTCGAGCCGACGACCGACATGACCTCCACCTCGTTGCCCGGCACGACGCCGACCTCCTTGAGCTCGCACATCAGGTCGGGGTCGAGCTGGACGTGCTCGGCGATGCGGCGGATGACCGCCCGGCCACCACCGTTGCGAGCGATCTCGTCGACGCGCTGCAGGTCACCGTCGGTCGGTGCCTCGGCGTGGTCCACGCCGAGCTCGTCGAGGCCGGGGATCGGGTTGCCGTAGGGCGACGTGGTGGGCTTGCCGAGCAGCTTGACGAGCTTGCGCTCCACCGCCTCGCTCATCACGTGCTCCCAACGACAGGCTTCGTTGTGCACGTGCTCCCACTCGAGACCGATCACGTCGACGAGGAGCCGTTCGGCGAGGCGGTGCTTGCGCATCACGCTGATGGCACGGGCGCGACCGGCCTTGGTGAGCTCGAGGTGCCGGTCTTCGGCGACGGTCAGCAGTCCGTCGCGCTCCATGCGGGCGACCGTCTGGCTCACGGTGGGGCCGCTCTGCTCCAATCGTTCGGCGATCCGGGCACGGAGTGGAACAACGCCCTCTTCTTCGAGGTCGTAGATGGTGCGGAGGTACATCTCAGTGGTATCGATGAGATCGTTCACGTCGGCTCCCCATTCAGTCCCAACCACGATGCTAGTCGCCCCGGACGACAGCGGTCAGCGGTCGGGAAGTGACTGCCGGCATGTCCAACCGACCTCGTCGCCGGGCTACGAAAGGGCGTCCTGATGCATCCTTTGATCAGTACCGATGATCTCATGACCGCGTTGCAGGGGGAGTCACCCCCGACCCTGCTCGACGTCCGCTGGTCCTTGCTCGGACCGCCCGGGCGGGAGGCCTACGACGCGGGGCACCTGCCGGGCGCGGTGTTCGTCGACCTGGACGCCGAACTGGCCGCCGAACCCGGTCCGGCAGGCCGCCACCCGCTGCCCGAACCGGACGCCCTCGAAGCCGTCCTGCGGCGCGCCGGTGTGCGCACCGGCCGACCGGTGGTCGTCTACGACGCCGACAACGGCTCCGCGGCCGCCCGGGCCTGGTGGCTGCTGCGGTGGGCCGGGCACCGGGAGGTCGCGGTGCTCGACGGCGGCTACGCGGCGTGGGTCGCCGAGGCCCGCCCGACCACGACCGAGCCACCGCAGCCGACTGGAGGCGACGTCCGGGTCCGCCCGGGGTCGATGCCGGTGCTGGACGCCGACGGTGCGGCGCGACTGGCGCGCGAAGGCACCCTGCTGGACGCCCGCGCGCCGGAGCGGTACCGGGGCGAGGTCGAGCCGATGGACCCGCGGGCCGGGCACGTGCCGGGTGCGCTGAACGCGCCGTTCGCCGCGCACGTGGGTGACTCGGGGCGGTGGCGGTCGGCGGACGAGCTGGCGGCGCACTTCGCCGCGGTCGGCGTCGACCGGTCAGCGCCGATCGGGGCCTACTGCGGCTCGGGCGTGACGGCGTGCTCGGTGCTGCTCGCCCTGGAGGTCGCCGGCGTGACCGACCCGGAGCACCCGGCTGCGCTGTACGCGGGTTCGTGGTCGAACTGGTCCGCGGACCCGGACCGCCCCGCCGCCACCGGGCCGGACGCGGGCTGACCGCGCGCCCACCCGCCCCAGTGGCCGGGAACACTGTGTTGGCGGCCACAGGGGCGGGTAGGTTTCGGGCCATGGGTTCTCAGTGCGCGGTGGTGTGGGACGAGTCGGTGCTGGACTACGACCTCGGCGGGCACCACCCGCTGCACCCGGTCCGCCTCGACCTGACCATGCGGTTGGCCCGTGCGCTCGGCGTCCTGGACGGGGTCGAGGTGCTCACGCCGGAGCGGGCGGCCGACGACGAGCTGCTGCGGGTGCACACCCCGGAGTACCTCGAGGCGGTCCGCGCCGCCCCGATGGCCGGCTGGGAGGTGGGCCACGGGCTCGGCACCGAGGACAACCCGATCTTCGACCGCATGCACGACGCGGCGGCGCTGATCGCGGGTGCGTCGATCCGGGCCGCCGAGCAGATCGTGTCCGGGAAGGCGGACCGGGCGGTCAACATCGCGGGCGGGTTGCACCACGCGATGGCCGACCGCGCGGCGGGGTTCTGCATCTACAACGACTGCGCGATCGCCATCGCGTGGATGCTCGAGCAGGGCGTGGAGCGCATCGCCTACGTCGACATCGACGTGCACCACGGCGACGGGGTGCAGGCGGCGTTCTACGACGACCCGCGGGTGATGACCATCTCGCTGCACCAGCACCCGGTGACGCTGTGGCCCGGAACCGGGTTCAGCACGGAGGTCGGCGGGGGAGCGGCGGACGGCACCGCGGTGAACGTCCCGCTGCCGCCGGGCACCGGTGACGCCGACTGGCGGCGCGCGTTCCACGCCGTGGTGCCCTCGGTGCTCGAGGCGTTCCGGCCGCAGGTGCTGGTCACCCAGTGCGGGGCGGACGCGCACCGCGACGACCCGCTGGCGGACCTGGCGAAGAGCGTGGACGGCCAGCGCGCGACCTACCAGGACCTGCGGTCGCTGGCCGACAGCTGCGCCGGCGGCAAGTGGCTGGCGCTGGGCGGTGGTGGCTACTCGCTGTACCGCGTCGTGCCGCGCGCCTGGACCCACCTGCTGGCGACCCTGCTGGACCGGGACATCGCTCCGGAGACGACGATCCCGGAGGATTGGATGGCGCACGCGGTGCGGGTGGCGGGGAACGTGCCGGTGCCGGCGTCGATGACCGACGAAGCCGACCCGTCGTTCGAGCGGTGGGCGGGCGTGACCACGTCCTCGGTGGACACCGCGATCCGCGACACCCGCCACGCGGTGTTCCCGTTGCACGGTCTCGACCCGGCCGACAGCCGTGACTGAGGAGTCCGAAGTGGACGGAGCAGTGGAGGACCAGGAGCAAGTCCCGGGCGCGGTCGAGTACCCGCGGCAGTGGGAAGCCGACGTGGTGCTCTCCGACGGCGGCACGGTGCACATCCGGCCGATCACGGTCGCGGACGCCGACAAGCTGGTCGCCTTCCACAGCCGGCTCAGCGACCGCACCCGGTACTTCCGCTACTTCGGCCCGTACCCGCGGATGCCCCGGCGCGACGTGGAGCGGTTCACGCACGTCGACTACGTCAACCGGGTCGCGCTGATCGCGCTGCTCGGCGACGACATCGTCGCGGTGGGCCGCTACGACCGGCTGGGCGAGCAGAAGTCGGCCGAGGTCGCGTTCGTGGTCGAGGACGCGCACCAGGGCCGCGGTCTGGGCTCGATCCTGCTGGAGCACCTCGCGGCCGCAGCCCGGGAACGCGGGCTGCAGCGGTTCGTGGCCGAGGTGCTGGCCGAGAACTCGACCATGGTGCGGGTGTTCCGCGACGCCGGGTACCAGGTGAGCCGCGCGATGGAAGAAGGCGTCGTGCACCTGGAGTTCGACATCGACCCCACCGAGGAGTCGGTCGCGGTCGCGCGGGCCCGGGAGCAGGCCGCCGAGGCGCGCAGCGTGCACAACCTGCTGCGGCCGCGGTCGGTGGCGGTGATCGGGGCCTCCACCGACCACCGCAAGATCGGCCACGCGGTGCTGACGAACCTGCTCACCGCGGACTTCACCGGCCCGGTCTACCCGGTGAACCCGGAGCACCGCTCGGTGCGCGGCGTGCGCGCCTACCCCTCGGTGCTGGACATCCCCGACGAGGTGGACCTGGCCGTGGTGGCGATCCCGGCCGCGGGCGTCACCGAGGTGCTCGACGACTGCCTGGCGAAGGGCGTCAAGACGCTGGTCATCGTCAGCTCGGGGTTCAGCGAGACCGGTCCGGAAGGGCGCGAGGTGGAGCGCGAGATGGTGCGCGCGGCCCGCGTGCACGGCATGCGGGTGGTCGGCCCGAACGCGCTGGGCGTGGTCAACACCGATCCGGAGTTCCGGCTCAACGCCAGCCTCGCCCCGCAGCTGCCGGGCCGCGGCCGCACCGGCTTCTTCTGCCAGTCCGGTGCGCTGGGGGTGGCGATCCTGGAGACCGCCACCGAGCGCGGGCTGGGGCTGTCGACGTTCGTCTCGGCGGGCAACCGCGCCGACGTCTCCGGCAACGACCTGCTGCAGTACTGGCAGACCGACCCGGCCACCGACGTCGTGCTGCTCTACCTGGAGTCGTTCGGCAACCCGCGCAAGTTCGGGCGGCTGGCGCGCCGGCTGGCCCGCACCAAGCCGATCGTGGTCGTCAAGTCGGGGCGCAACGCGGTGCGGCCGGGACTGGCGGCCACCTCGGTGCAGATCGACGACTCCAGCGTGCAGGCGCTGTTCGAGCAGTCCGGCGTCATCCGGGTCGAGTCGGTGGCGCAGATGTTCGACACCGCGCTGCTGCTGGCGCACCAGCCGCTGCCGCAGGGCGACCGCGTCGCGATCGTCGGCAACTCCTCGGCCCTGGGGATGATCGCGGCCGACGTGGCGCAGGCCCAGGGCCTGCAGCTGGCCGGGGAACCGGTCGACGTGGGCGCCTCGGCCGGGCCGGAGGAGTTCGCCGCCGCCGTCCGCGCGGCCGCCCTGCGGCCGGACGTCGACGCGCTGGTCACGGTGTTCGCGCCCCCGGTGGCGGTGCCCGGGACCGCGTACGCGCGGGCCATGCGGGAAGCCCTGCAGGAGGCCGACGTCGCGAGCTGCAAACCCGTGGTGACCACCTTCCTGGCCGCCGAGGGCGTGCCGGACGAGCTGGTGGTGCCGGGCCCGGACGGCATCGCGGGCAAGGGCTCCGTGCCGTCGTACCCGAGCCCGGAGCGCTCGGTGCTGGCACTGGCCCGGGTGACCCGCTACGCGCAGTGGCGGGCCGCCCCGCAAGGTCACTTCGTCCGTCCGGAGGGGGTCGACGCGGAGCGGGCCCGGGCCCTGGTCGAGGCGTGGCTGGAGGCGGGGATCACCGAGCTCGACGACGAGCGCGCGTTGCAGCTGCTCGGCTGCTACGGCATCGAGGTGGTGCCGTTCCGCAAGGTGAGCGGTGTCGAGGAGGCCGTGGCCGCGGCCGAGGAACTGGGCTTCCCCGTGGCGCTGAAGTCGGTCAGCGACCGGCTCCGGCACCGCAGCGACCTGGTCGGCGTCCGGCTCGACGTGGGCAGCGCCGACGCGGTGCGGGCGGCCTACACCGACATCCGCAGCGTCTCCGGGCTCGACGAGGTGTACGTGCAGCGGATGGCGGTGCGCGGGACCTCGTGCGTCATCGACCTCACCGACGACCCGTCGTTCGGCACGCTGGTGTCCTTCGGGCTCTCCGGGGTGGCCAGCGAACTGCTCGGGGACAAGGCCTACCGCGCGCTGCCGCTGTCCGACGTGGACGTGGCGTCGCTGGTCCGCGAGCCCCGGGCGGCGCCGCTGCTGGCCGGGTACCGCGGTGTGGAACCGGCCGACCTCGCCGCGCTGGAGGACCTGGTGCTGCGGGTCGCGACGTTGGCCGAGGACCTGCCGGAGGTGCGCGAACTGGTGTTGCAGCCGGTGCTCGCCTCCCCGGCGGGGGCGGCGGTCACCGGCGCCACGGTGGCCGTCGGGGCCTCCCCGGTGGCGCCGGACACGGGGCCGCGGCGGCTCCGCTGACGAGCTGTTCGAGACCGAACAGTTCCGTTAATCTTGGCCCTCGTGGACACCGACACCGCCGACCGCAGCTCCGAACCCGACGCGCCCGCCCAGGTGGTGCTCGGGCTGGTCCCGGCCGGCCCGCACCGGATCAAGGTCCGCGCGGCGCAGCAGGACGACCCGACCAGCCCGGTCGTCGTGCTGGTCCCCGCGATGGGCGTGCCGGCGCGCTACTACCGGCCCTTCGTGGCCGACCTGCACCGCCAGGGGCTGACCGTGGTGACCTTCGACCTGCGCGGCCAGGGCGAGAGCACCCCGGTCGCCTCGCGCCGCGTGCGCTACGGCTACCAGAGCCTCATCGACGACCTCGACGCCGTGCTCGACCTGGTCGAGTCGGTGCTGCCGCAGGCGCCGCGCTTCCTGCTCGGGCACAGCCTCGGCGGACAGGTCTCCCTGCTGCACGCAGCGCGCCACCAGGGGCGCGTGCAGGGCGTGGCGCTGGTCGCGTCGGGATCGGTGTGGTACCGCAGCTTCCCCGGCTTCGGCAGGGTGCGCACGCTGGTCGGGACCCAGCTGGTGGCCGCCGCCGCGACGCTGCTCGGCTACTGGCCCGGCCACCGGTTCGGCTTCGGCGGTCGGCAGGCAGCGAGCCTGGTGCAGGACTGGGCGCGCCAGGCCCGCACCAGCGTGTACCGCCTCAACGGCTCGGCCACCGACTACGAGGAGGCGCTGCGCGAGGTGCGCCTCCCGCTGCTGACCGTCACCGTCGCGGGGGACGGGCTGGCGCCGCGCTCCTCGGTGGACCACCTGGTGGCGAAGGCACCGCACGCGCTGCGCACCACCAAGCACTACACGAGGGCGGACGCCGGGGCGGACGACCTCGGCCACTTCCACTGGGTGCGCCACGGCGGCGAGCTGTCGCGGTGGGTCCGGGACTGGATCGCCACCGCGCACGTGCGCTCCTGACGGCAGACGCGAACAGGGGCGGGTGGGTCGTGCCCACCCGCCCCTGCGGACTCCGGTCGCGGAACGCTCAGCAGACCGAGTCGCTCGGCTTGGGGACGGCCAGCCCGAACAGCGGGCGCAGCTTCAGCCCGATCCAGGTGCCGACCAGGGCCATCAGCCCCCACAGCCAGCCGTGCAGCGAGAACGACGCGATGCCGGAGAAGTAGGCGCCGATGTTGCAGCCGTAGGCGAGGCGCGCGCCGTAGCCCATCAGCAGCCCGCCGATCACCGCGGCCAGCACCGCCTTCGCCGGCAGCCGCTTGGCCAGCACGAACGCGCCCGACGCGGCGGAGGCGACCAGGGCGCCGACGATGATCCCGAAGTCCAGCACCGTGGTGGAGTCGGCCAGCAGCGGACCGGCCAGCTGCTCGGCGCGCTCGCCCTGCCAGTAGGGCCAGCTCGCCACGTCCACGCCGACCGCCTGCAGCACCTTCGAACCCCACAGGACGAAGGCCGAGGTGATGCCCCACGGCGAACCGCGGGTCAGCAGCACGACGGCGTTGAGCGCGGCCAGCAGCAGCGCGCCGACCCACAGCGGCCACGAGCCGCGCAGCACCCGCCACAGCCCGCGGGACGTCGGCGGGCGCCCGGCGGGGGGAGCGTCGTGGCGGCGGGCCCAGCGGACCGCGACGAAGCCGATGGCGCCGAGCACGGCCAGCTGGACGACCAGCGCGCCGAAGTAGCCCAGCCCGGTGTCCTCGGCCAGCGAGAAGGAGCCGAGGGTGATCGCGTCGGAGGTCCACAGCGGGAAGTGCAGGGCACCCACCACGGAACCGGTGATGAACGACAGCAGCGTGATGACCAGCAGGGTGTTGCCGCCGCCGACGGCGAACAGCGTGCCCGAGGCGCACGCGCCGCCCAGCTGCATGCCGATGCCGAACAGCACCGCACCGACGACCACGCCCAGGCCGACGGGGGAGACGTTGCCCTCCGTCTCGCCGCCGAAGAAGGTCACGCCACCGGCCAGGATCGGGGCGAACAGGACCGACGCCGCGCCCAGCATGAGCAGGTGCGCGCGGATCCCCTCGGTCTGCCCGACGGAGACCAGCTGGCGCCAGGCCGAGGTGAAGCCGAAGCGGGAGTGGAACAGGGTCAGGCCGAGCGCGAGGCCGAGCCCGGCCAGCACGGCGGACTTCACCCCGACCACGAGGGCCGCGGCGATCACCAGCGCCACGGCGGCGAGCACGCCGACGGTCAGCGGGACCCACTGCACCCCGCCCTGCGCCTGTTGCGGCGGGGCGGTTCTCTGCGTGGCGGAAGTGGCTGTGGTGGACATTCGGAGACACTCCAGTGCTGGGAGTCGAACGCACCGACGAAACCACGTTCGGGCGGGTGATCACCACCGGTCCCGGACTGTGGGAAAGACCGGGCGGAAAAATTGATCAGGTTCCCGCGCAACCCCGTGCGCCACCCCCTCCGTCCCTAGGGCATGAGACGCCTACACACCGCAGTGGGTGCGGGGGCTCTGCTCCTGGCTCTCGCCGCCTGCGCCCAGCAGCCGAACGACGAAGTGGGTTTCGGTGGCCAGCCGCCGGCACCGCCCGGCCCGGTGGAGCCGAAACCGGAGACCGAACGCACGCCGGTGGCCGAGTCCCAGCTCGACACCTCGGCGCTGCCGAAGAGCTACCCGACCAAGGTCTGGACCCAGGACGGCGGCACCGTCGTGGTCGCGACCGGCCAGGAGGGCGGCTGCAGCACGGTGCACGCCGAAGCGGCCGAGCAGACCGCCGACCACGTCAAGGTCGTGCTGGTGGAGGAGACCCCGGACCCGCCCGGGATCTGCACCATGGACCTGCGCTACCCGCCGGTCGCCGTGCGCCTCGACGCGCCGGTCGAGGGACGGAAGATCGTGCTGGAGCAGCGCGACGTGAAGGTGCCGCGCTGACCGCCGGTGCGACGAGGAAGAACCTGCCCATGAGAACCAGCAGCTGACCGGAAACACCGCGTTTCCCGCAGGAGGTGGGGCTCCTGCGGGAAACGTGGTGTTTCACCACTGCCAGAGCTGGGCGGTCACTCGGACGCTCCCGTCGCGCTGACGAGGACCGCCGGTGCCGGGGTGGTCGCGCCCGGCGCCGCGCGGTGCGCGAGCACGACCCTCGGTGCTCGCGCACCGCGTCCCCGGCCGCGACCGGGCGGGCTCAGCGGGCGAAGGAGATCTGCAGGACCGGCTTGGTGGCTTCGGCGAAGAAGTCCTCGCCCTTGTCGTCGACCACGACGAAGGCCGGGAAGTCCTCGACCTCGATGCGCCAGACCGCTTCCATGCCGAGCTCCGGGTACTCCAGCACCTCGACCTTGCGGATGCAGTCCTGCGCCAGCCGGGCGGCGGGCCCGCCGATGGAGCCGAGGTAGAAGCCGCCGTGCTTGCGGCACGACTCGGTCACCTTCGCCGACCGGTTGCCCTTGGCCAGCATGACCAGCGAGCCGCCCGCGGCCTGGAACTGCTCCACGTAGGCGTCCATCCGGCCCGCGGTGGTGGGCCCGAAGGAGCCGGAGGCGTAGCCGTCCGGCGTCTTGGCCGGGCCCGCGTAGTACACCGGGTGGTTGCGCATGTACTCGGGCATCGGTTCGCCGGCCTCGAGCCGCTCGGCGATCTTGGCGTGCGCGATGTCCCGCGCCACCACCAGCGGCCCGGTCAGCGACACCCGGGTCTTGACCGGCAGCTTGGACAGCTCGGCGCGGATCTCGTCCATCGGGCGGTTGAGGTCGATCTTGACGACCTCGTCGGACAGCTGCTCGTCGACCACGTCCGGCAGGAAGCGGGCCGGGTCGCGCTCCAGCTGCTCCAGGAACACGCCCTCCGGGGTGATCTTGGCCTTGGCCTGGCGGTCGGCCGAGCAGGACACCGCGACGCCCACCGGCAGCGACGCGCCGTGCCGCGGCAGCCGGATCACCCGCACGTCGTGGCAGAAGTACTTGCCGCCGAACTGCGCGCCGATGCCGAACTGCCGGGTCATCTCCAGGACCTGCTGCTCCATCTCGACGTCGCGCAGCGCGTGCCCGGACGGCGAGCCCTCGCGCGGCAGCCCGTCGAGGTAGCGGGCGGAGGCCAGCTTGGCGACCTTGAGGTTGTACTCGGCGGACATGCCGCCGACCACGATCGCCAGGTGGTAGGGCGGGCAGGCCGCGGTGCCCAGCGACCGCAGCTTCTCCTCCAGGAACCGGCCGAGCCGCGTCGGGTTCAGCAGCGCCTTGGTCTCCTGGTACAGGAAGGTCTTGTTCGCACTGCCCCCGCCCTTGGCCATGAACAGGAACTCGTAGACCGGGTCGGTGCCGGCCTTGTTGTAGAGCTCGATCTGGGCGGGCAGGTTGGTGCCGGTGTTGCGCTCGTCCCAGAAGGTCAGCGGGGCCATCTGGGAGTAGCGCAGGTTCAGGTCCTGGTAGGCGTCGAAGATGCCGCGGGACAGAGCCTCTTCGTCCTGACCACCGGTGAGCACGGACTCGGTGCGCTTGCCGATCACGATCGCGGTGCCGGTGTCCTGGCACATCGGCAGCACGCCACCGGCCGAGACGCACGCGTTGCGCAGCAGGTCGGTCGCCACGAACCGGTCGTTGGGGCTGGCCTCCGGGTCGTCGATGATCGCACGCAGCTGGGCCAGGTGCGACGGGCGCAGCAGGTGCTGGATGTCCTTGATCGCCTCGGTCGCCAGGGCGGTGAGCGTGCTCGGCTCGACTTCGAGGAAGCGCCGCCCCGCCGCCTCGACCACGCGAACACCCTCGTCGGTGACGAGCCGGTATTCGGTGTCGTCGGGGCCGAGCGGCAGTACCTCGGTGAAATCGAACTTCGTGGTGGTCACGTCGCGGCTCCTTTGCGCGCGTTCGGGTTACGCGATGCCCCATGTAACCGCGTGGTGGATCACCGCGTCCACGGGGGGAGGGCCAGGTGTGACGGATCCCGTTCCGGTCGGGCGTGCCACCTGGGACGCTTGCTGGCGTACTCGTCGCCGCACCGCACGGTGCCCAACGCCACGGAGGTCACTTTGTCGACGACGGATCCGCTGGACCGGCTGGTCAACCTGCGCGACCTGGGCGGTCAGCCCATCGGCGACGGTGCGATGACACGCCCGGGCGTGGTGTACCGGAGTGACGCCCCGCACCGCGGCGACCGCGAGCCGGAGGGCATGCCCAGCTGGCCGCCGGCGGTGGTGGTGGACCTGCGCGACTCGTGGGAGACGGAGGGCGAGGAGCACCCGCTGTCCGGTGTCGCGGAGGTGCGCAGCATCCCGCTGCTGGAGGACCTCCGGCACGCCGACGTCGAGGTCGACGACTCGGCGCACGACCTGACCAAGCTCTACCAGTCGATCGTCCAGGGCGCGGCGAAGAAGCTGGTCGAGGTGTTCCGCACCGTGCTGGAGGCGGACGGCCCGGCGCTCATCCACTGCGCGGCGGGCAAGGACCGCACGGGCGTGTCGGCGGCGATGCTGCTGAGCGCGGCCGGGGTGCGCGACGACGCCATCGTGGCCGACTACGCGGTCACCGACCAGAACATGTTCAAGGTGCTGCAGCGGCTCGACGCCGCCCCGGTGCTGCCGCCCGGGGTGGACGAGGAGCAGGTCCGGGAGCTGATGTCGACCCCCACGGAGGCGATCGAGAGCGTGCTCGCCACCTTCGCCCGCTACGAGGACCGGGCGGCGGGCTGGCTGCGGGCCCACGGCGCGGCGGAGGACGAGCTGACCCGGTGGCGCCAGAAGTTCGCGGGCGGAGCCTGACCGCCCCGCTGCCTGACCGGACGGCCTGGTCCTCCCGACACGGGGGTGACCAGGCCGTTCGTGTTCGAGCACGGCGAACCGAACCAGATTCTTACGACGTAAGTTATGCTGTCGGCGGCAGGAACTCACGGCGTGAGGCCATGCGTGCGTGGCCGGAGGAGGTGTCGTGTCGACCATCGCGGTGATCGAGCGGTGCGGGCGGTCGCCGGCATGAGCGCAGGTCCCGTCGTCCAGCTCCGCTCCGGTGCCGTCCGCGGCCGCACGGTCGCGGGCATCCACCGCTTCCTGGGCGTCCCGTACGCGAGGCCGCCGATCGGGGAGGACCGGTTCCGCCCACCCCGACCGGCGCAGCCCTGGACGGGAGTGCGCGACGCCCTCACCTACGGGCCCACCGCGCCCCAGCCCGCCTTCGCGCTGCCCCCGGAGCTGGACCTGCAGTACCCGACCGTCCCCGGCGAGGACTGCCTGAACCTCAACGTGTGGACCAGCGACCTCGGCGCGGCCGGTCACCCCGTGCTGGTGTGGCTCCACGGCGGCGGGATGGAGGGCGGCAGCAGCGTCGGCTACGACGGCAGCCGGTTCGCGCGCGACGGGGTGGTCTGCGTGACGCTCAACTACCGGCTCGGCGTGGAGGGCTTCCTGCACCTCGACGACGGCGTCGTCAACCTCGGCCTGCTCGACCAGGTCGCCGCCCTGGAGTGGGTGCAGGACAACATCGCGGCGTTCGGCGGCGACCCGGACAACGTCACCATCGCCGGCCAGTCGTCCGGGGCGATGTTCGTCGGCATGCTGCTCACCGCGCCCCGCGCCCGCGGCCTGTTCCGGCGCGCGATCCTGCAGAGCGGCGCGGGGAACGCCGTGGTCGACCCGGAGACGGCGCACCACGTCGGGCGGGTCCTGGCCGGCGTCCTGGGTGTCCCGCCGACCCGGGAGGCGATCGCGGCCGTGCCGATGCCCCGGCTGCTGAGGGCCCTGGACGGGGTGGCCGCCGAGCTGGCCGCCCACCCCGATCCGCGCCGCTGGAACGGCGAGCCGGGATCTCGGGTGACCGCGTGGAAGCCGGTGGTCGACGGTCAGGTCCTGCCGGCGAACCCCCTCGACGAGGTCGCGGCGGGGGCGGGGGCGGACGTCGACGTGCTGATCGGCAGCAACGCCGAAGAAGGACGTCTGTCGCTGGTCCCGTTCGGCGGCCTCGGCCGGACCACCGACGAGGTGCTGGCGGAGGCCGCGCGGCTCTACGAGCTCCCGGTGGAGCGCGCCCTCGCGGTCTACCGGGAGGGCAACCCGGGGGCGGCCGCGGGCGACCTGCTGGCGCTGCTGCAACGGGACTGGTGGTACCGGGCGCCGTCCTACCGCCTGGCCGAGGCGCGGGCGAGGACGGGCTCGACGACCTACCTGTACGACTTCGCCTGGCGCTCCCCGCAGTTCGACGGCCTGCTGGGGGCCTGCCACTACCTGGAGGTGCCGTTCGTCTTCGACCTGCTCGACTCCCCGCGGTTCCAGCAGCTCACCGGGCCGACCCCGCCCCAGTCGCTGGCGGAGGCGATGCACGCGGCCTGGGTGTCCTTCGTCGCCGCGGGCGAGCCGGGCTGGCCCGCCTACGACCTGGTCAGCAGGCCGGTCCAGCGCTTCGACGAGCGACCCCGCCTCGTCCACGACCCGGCTCCGGGTGAGCGGACCGTCTGGGACGGCGTGTTCTGACACGTGAACGGCCCGTCCCTGGCGCAGGGGCGGGCCGTCTGGTCAGCGTTCCGCGGAACGCCGTACGAGGTCGGGAGGTCGGACCCGTCCAGACGACGACCCCGACCTCCCGGGGGAGGCGGTGCGAACACCGCGAAGTGCGAAGCGCCCGCGACCCACAGGCTGGCCCGACCCCGGGCACGAGGTCAACGAGCCAACCGGGTGGAAACGGGCGCTCGGTCTGCCAGGCCCCCTGGTGGCATCACACCACCGGGGGTTGGGCGGCACCGCGGGGCCGGGAGTCCGGCCCCGGCTCAGCTCGCGTAGGCGCGCAGGCGATCGGCGCGGTCACCCTGCCGGAGCTTGGACATGACCTCGCGCTCGATCTGCCGGACCCGCTCCCGGGACAGGCCGAAGGCCTTCCCGATCTGGTCCAGGGTGCGCGGCTGGCCGTCGTCGAGGCCGTAGCGCATCCGGATCACCGCCTGCTCCCGCTCCTCCAGCGTGGCCAGCACGCGGCGCAGGTCGTCCTGGAGGAAGCCGGAGATCACCGTGTTCTCCGCGTCCGCGGACTCGGCGTCCTCGATGAAGTCGCCGAGCGGGGCGTCCTCCTCGGCACCGACCGGCATGTCCAGGCTGACCGGGTCGCGGGAGTGGTCCATCAGGTCGTTGATCTTCTCGACGGGCATGCCCGCCTCTTCGGACAGCTCCTCGTCGGTGGCCTCCCGGCCGAGCTTCTGGTGCAGGTCGCGCTTGATGCGCGCCAGCTTGTTGACCTGCTCGACCAGGTGGACGGGCAGCCGGATGGTGCGGCTCTGGTCAGCCATGCCGCGCGTGATGGCCTGCCGGATCCACCACGTGGCGTAGGTGGAGAACTTGAAGCCCTTGGTGTAGTCGAACTTCTCCACCGCGCGGATCAGGCCCAGGTTGCCCTCCTGGATCAGGTCCAGCAGCGGCATGCCGCGACCGGTGTAGCGCTTGGCCAGGCTGACCACCAGGCGAAGGTTGGCCTCCATCAGGTGGTTCTTGGCACGGCGGCCGTCCCGGACCACGGCGTTCAGGTCCGCACGCCGCTCGGGGGTGAGGTCGTCGCTGGTCTCCAGCAGGTGCTTGGCGAACACCCCGGCCTCGATCCGCTTGGCGAGGTCGACCTCTTCCTGCGCGGTGAGCAACGCGGTGCGCCCGATGCCGTTGAGGTAGACGCGCACCAGGTCAGCCGATGGGCCCTGGGTGTCCAGTTCCTCGGCGACGGTGACGTCTGGCGTGGTGGTCTGCGGGACGGTCATGTGCTCCCTCCCTGACGGGCTGGCTTGGCGGGCGCAATTCACACGCTCGCGCGTCGTTGCGCGGTGCGGATGACGCGTACGCTCGTGGTAACGGGCTTGCGCGTCGACATCTCCCACGGATGTGTCGATCGGTGCCCCCGGCACCGATCGGCATGGCCGTCGAAGCATCGGTACCTGGAAAACGAACGGCGTCCCGAATTCGTTCCCGGAGTTCTCGACCAGGAGACGTCATGGCGGTCACACCCGTTGCGCCGCCAAGCCTGAGAATTTCCTGAGGAGCCCCGTTACGTCATTTACACCTCAACCAAGAGGGTGAATGGTCCGTCGTTGACGCTCTCCACCGACATCATGGCTCCGAACACCCCGGTCTCGACCCGGGCGCCCCGCTCGCGCAGCTCCGCCACGACCGCCTCGACCAGCGGTTCGGCGTGCTCCGGGCGCGCGGCCCCGGTCCACGACGGGCGGCGCCCCTTGCGGGTGGAGCCGTAGAGCGTGAACTGGCTGACGACGAGCAGCGGTGCCCCGGTCGTGGCACAGGACTCCTCGTCGCGCAACGCGCGAATCTCATGCAGTTTGCGCGCCATTTTGCTGGCTTCTTCACGACCGTCGGAATGCGTCACGCCCAATAGCACCAACAGCCCGGGCTCTTCGATCTTGCCGACGACCACTCCGTCGACCGTTACCGAGGCGCGCGTGACCCGAGTGGCGACCGCTCTCATCGCGCACCACCCTCCCATTCCGCGGGAACGACCATTCCGTGCCGGACGAGTTCCCGCACCACGGGAACGGCGGCGCGGGTCAGCTCGTCGGCGTCCTCGCCGAAGCCCATGGCGAGCAGCTCGAGGAGCTCGCCGAGCGGGAGCGCGCCGCGGCACCCGGCCAGCAGCCGGACGCCGAGCTCGTCGACCTCGTGCTGCCACCCCGGGCCGTCGGTGCGGTGCAGGCGGTGCACCAGCGGGCGCCAGCCCTCGTCACCGGGCCCGGAGACCTGCTCCAGCACCGTGCTGTCCGCGGTGACCAGCCGGGCCGCCAGCAGGGCCTCGTCCGAGCCGTTCTCGCGCAGCCAGTCCACGCGCCGCAACCACTGGTCGGACTCCGGGCCGAGCGGGTCGTCGAAGGCGTGCCGCAGGTCCTCGCACACCACCTCGCCGTGCGCGGCGTCGGTGCGGCGCAGCGTGACGAACCCGAAGCCGATGCCGACCACGCCGTTGGCCTCGAACCAGTCCAGCCACTCGCCGGCCTTCCGCACGCCCTCCGGGGAGCGCAGGTCGTAGCCCGCGTCGCGCAGCCACGTGCCCACGTACAACGCGGGGTCGGCGACGTCGCGCTGCACGAACCAGGCGTCGACACCGGCGCCCGGGGGCAGCCACCGGGTCACCCGGTCCTCCCAGTCCTCGCCCTCGCGGTGCACCCAGGACGCCAGCAGCTGCCCGGTGCCGCCCTCGTTGAGGAACGACGGCAGCTGGCGCACCACCAGCGCGCTCGCGTCGTCGCCGGCCAGGCCGGAGTCGCGGTAGGTGAAGTCGGTGCGCGGCGGGCCCACCACGAACGGCGGGTTGCACACCACCATGTCGAACCGGCGCCCGCGCACCGGCTCGAACCACTCGCCCTCGGCCAGGTCCACGTCGACCTCGTTGAGCCGGAACGTCGCTTCGGCCAGCGCGAGCGCCCGCTTGGAGACGTCGGTCGCGGTGACCCGCTGCGCGTGCGTGCTCGCGTGCAGCGCCTGCACGCCGCAGCCGGTGCCCAGGTCCAGCACCGAGCCGACCGGCCGGCGGGAGGTCGCCCGCACCAGGCTCAGCGAGGCGTGGCCGACGCCGAGCACGTGGTCGGGCTCGACCGGGCGGCCGCCGCGCAGGTCGGAGTCGAGGTCCGACACCACCCACCACGACTGGTCGTCGGCGCCGTGCGGGCGGACGTCGAGCCCGGCGCGGACCCGGTCGCCGTCGGCGACGACGATCCCGGCGGCCAGGGCGTCGGCCAGGGACAGCGGCGCGAGCGCGGCCTCCACGGCGTCCTGCGGCTCGGCCTGCCCGAGCAGGAACAGCCGGACGAGCGTGCCGAGCGGCCCGGCGTCGGTCGTGGCGCGCAGCGCGGGCACCGGTTCGCCGCGCCCGAGCGCGAGGTGCGCCTCCGGGCCGAGCAGCTCCACCACGCCGTCGGCGTCGTAGCGCGCGGCGCGGAACGCGTCGCGAAGTCGATCGATGCGGTCATGGGACAGGTCTGGAATCACGTTCCCGATCCTCACACGACCGCCGGATGGCGCATCCGCCCGCGCCCACCTCGGAGCAGCGGCGCGGGAACTCCCCACGGAGTCGGAGCGGGCTCGTGCGAAACGGTCACCTCGGCGGTCCCGGTGTGGCAGCCTTCGCTGTGACCTGACCGTCCCGGATCGTGGAAGGGTGCGATGTTCTCGGTCTCACTGGGGGATGACAACGCGGAGCTGCGCCCGCTCGAACCGTGGCGCGCCGAGGAGTTCCTGGCGCACGTGGACCGCGGGCGCGAGCACATCGGGCGGTACATCGGGCTGGCCGACGCGGTCACCGACCTGGAGTCCAGCCGTTCGTTCCTCCGCCAGTACGCGGAGAGGGCGGCGTCCGACACCGGGCGGATCTTCGGGATCTGGGTGGACGACCAGCTGGTCGGCGGCGTGCTCTTCCGGACCATGGACGTCCCGGGCGGCACCGCCGAGGCGGGCTGCTGGCTGGAGCCGTCGGCGGTGGGCAGGGGCCTGGTCACCCGGGCCGCGCGGGTGATCATCGACTGGGCGATCGAGGAGCGCGGCATCCACCGGGTGGAGTGGCACGTCGCGTCGGCGAACCGGCCCAGCATCGCGGTGGCCCAGCGGCTGGGGATGGTCCGGGACGGCGTGCTGCGCGAGAGCACCCTGCACCGCGGCGAGCGGCAGGACGTGGAGGTCTGGTCGGTGCTGGCGCCGGAGTGGCGGGCGGCCAAGCGGGCCGGCTGACGGCGCTCAGCCTTCGCCCAGGAGGCGCTCCAGCGTGCGCCGTCCCAGTTCGCTCATGCCCGGGTTGCTCTCGGCGTAGTACCAGACCAGGCCCACGGCCTGCACGAACGCCCACGCCGCGCCGCGCTGCCACTCCAGGTCGTCGCAACCGAGGGCCTCGCGCAGCGCCCGCCGCGGTCCGGCGTCGAACAGGTGCCAAGCCACGACCAGGTCCAGCGCGGGGTCGGCCGGGCCGAGCCCGCCGACGTCGATGACCCCGGCCAGCCGCCCGCCGGAGACGAGCAGGTTGTCCGGGATCAGGTCGCCGTGCGTCATGACGTCCCGGGTCGAGCCGCGCGGCAGCTCCCGCAGGTCCCGCCACGTCCGCCGGAGCCGCGGGACGTCCAGGAACGGCTCGCTGCGGCGGAAGCAGGTCTGCACCCAGGCCTCGTGCGCCCGCAGGTCGCCGCCGCGGCCCGTCCCGGAGAACGTGCGCCCGCGCGTGTCGAGGGCGCGGACGTCGCGGATGAACTCGGCCAGGTCGCGCGCGAGCGCCACGCCCGGGTCCGCCTCGGTGGCCACGGTTCCGGGCACCCAGGTCTGGACCGACCACGGCAGCGGGAACCCCGCCCCGGGCTCGCCCAGCGCGACCGGCTGAGGCGTGGGGAACCGGGTGCGGCCCAGCAGCTCGCGGGCCCGGTCCGCCTCGGCCGCGAGCTGCCGCCGCGTCGCGTCGGCGTCACCCGGCTGCAGCGGGAACCGGGCCGCGAGCCGCTCGCCGATGCGGAAGATCGCGTTGACGGTCCCCCGCGAGTCCACGCGCCGGACGGGCAGCTCCCGCCACGCGGGGAACTGCTCGTCCACCAGCGCACGCACCGTTTCCGGCGAGACGGCCAGCTGCCCGACGTGCATGTCCACGCCGCGCAGCCTCACACGAGCCGATCAGCACCCGCAAAGCCTTTGTGGTGGGCCGCGGACGGGCGTGAGGAGGTCGCCGGGCGGCCGCGCGTGCGACGATGGCGCCATGCCGAACAAGCTCAACCTCACCGGCGACGCCGACGCGGACCAGCTGCTCAGCGAGGATCCCTTCGCCCTGCTCACGGGCATGCTGCTGGACCAGCAGGTGGCGATGGAGGTCGCGTTCGCCGGGCCGAAGAAGATCGCCGACCGGATGGGCGGGTTCGACGTCCGCACGATCGCCGAGTCCGATCTGGACGAGTTCGTCGAGGTGTGCGTGCAGAAGCCGGCCATCCACCGGTACGGCGGGTCGATGGGGCGGCGGATCCACGCGTTGGCGCAGTACGTGGTCGAGCACTACGACGGCCGGACCGAGGCGATCTGGACCGAGGGCGACCCGGACGGCAAGGAGGTCCTGAAGCGGCTCAAGGCGCTGCCCGGCTACGGCGACCAGAAGGCGCGGATCTTCCTCGCGCTGCTGGGCAAGCAGCGGGGCGTCCAGCCCGCCGGCTGGCGCGAGGCCGCCGGGGCCTACGGCGAGGAGGGCGCGCGCCGGTCGATCGCCGACGTCGTCGACGAGCAGACCCTCCAGGAGGTCCGCGCGTGGAAGAAGGAGCAGAAGGCCGCCGCCAAGGCCGCCAAGGGCTGATGGGCGACGCCTCGGAGTGCACTGTGGACGAGCGGCGGGCCACGCGGTGCAGGTCGACCTGGACCTTGCGGTCGCCCGAGCTGTTCCACCACGGGACCGTCGAGCGCGCCCTCGCCGCGATCCGGGAGCACGGGCTGCGCCCGATGGTGCCGGCGGTGCGGGCCGGCGCGGTGCACGCGGCCGGGCACGAGTTCCGGGGCAGCGCGAACGGGGTGTGGCTCACCGAGCACGTCGCGCCGCCGTACCACGACTCCCGGACGTCCTGACGCGCCCGGCCGCCGGGCTCAGGCCGCCGCAGCGCCCGGGCGCTGGTAGCGGTCGACGTACTCCTGCTCGGAGAGCTCGGCGATGGCGTACATGATCTCGTCGGTGATCGACCGCAGCACCGGCAGCGAGCTGTCCATGCCCGCGTAGCGGGAGAAGTCCAGCGGGTCGCCGAAGCGCACCGTGACCGGGTGCAGCCGCGGGATCCGCTTGCCGCGCGGCAGGAGCTTGTCGGTGCCGGTCAGCGCCACCGGCACGACCGGAGCGCCGGTGCTCAGCGCGAGCCGCGCGACACCGGTGCGGCCGCGGTAGAGGCGGCCGTCGGGGGAGCGGGTGCCCTCCGGGTGGATGCCGAACGCGCCACCGGCGCGCAGCACCTTCTCGGCGGCCTCCAGCGACTCCTTCGCGGCGCGCCCCTTGCCCCGGTCCACCGGGATGGCGCCCCACGCGGTGAACAGCCACTTCGTCAGCGAGCCCTTGACGCCGCTGCCGCGGAAGTACTCGGCCTTGGCCAGGAACGCCACCGGTCGGGGCAGCACCAGCGGGACGATGAAGCTGTCGAGCACGGCGAGGTGGTTCGGCGCCAGGATGACCGGACCGGTGGTGGGCACCTTGTCCGCGCCGATCACCGTCGGCCGGTAGATCGTCCGCGCCACCGCACTGACGACCTTCTTGCTCACCGTGTACAGCACTGCGTCCTCCACACCACGACTGGCTCCCGTCCGAATCTATCCCGTCGAGGTTTCAGGCGTGCGTCCTGCCGGTCAACCTGGGGGCCGGAGGCTCGGGATCCGCGCGGCCCCCAGGGTGTTGGCGGCGGGCTTCGAGTGGGAGCATGAATGGTGGAGGTATCGTCGTGAACAGCTCACATCGTGACGACTCCCCGGTGCTGATCACCGAGGCCCAGCCGTCATTGGACGATCAGCAGGCGATGCGTCGCCGCAGGTACGCGATCATGATGGCCAGCCGGATCCCGTGCCTGGTGATGGCAGCGGTGGTGTTCCAGGTGTGGCAGCTGTCGTGGCTGGCCCTGATCATCTTGGCCATCTCCATCCCGTTGCCGTGGATGGCGGTGCTCATCGCCAACGACCGGCCGGCCAAGAAGACCGAGAAGGTCAACCGCTTCCGGCGCTCGCACCACGCCCTGGAGTCGCGCGAGCACCAGGTCATCGAGAGCTGAGGCGCGCCCCGGCGCCCGCGCCCGCCCGCGCCCGTCGTGCGGCATCATGGACGCATGAGCACGATGACGCTGCCGGAGACCGACACCCGGACCGAGACCACTGACCAGACCAGTGATGACCGTCCGGACATGTTCCACTACGTGCAGAAGGACAAGATCGCCGAGAGCGCGGTCATGGGCACGTACGTGGTGGCGCTGTGCGGGGAGGTCTTCCCCGTCACCAAGTCGCCGAAGCCGGGGTCGCCGGTCTGCCCGGAGTGCAAGGAGATCTTCGAATCGCTGCCGCCCGGCGGCGACGACTGAGCCGTCGACCGCGCGGTGGCCTCAGCCGCCGCGCGGCTCGGTCTGCTCGCGCGGCGACTCCTGCACGGGGACACCGTTGCGCGGGACCTCCGCGACCGGTTCGGGCGGGACGTCCTGCTCCGTCGGCCGCGCCGCCTGCTCCTCGGTGCGCTCCGCCGGGCCGTTGCGCCACGCCCGGTAGCCCTCCTCGGTGTGCATGCGCTGCGCGAGGCGCTTCATCTCCAGCCGTCGCCACCGCCGCCGCTCCCGGCGGGTCATCTTGGCCGGGTACATCTCCTGGATCGCGTTGTTGAACTGCGCGCCCATGATGATCGCCAGGCCGATGAAGAACGCGAACAGCAGGAACGCGATCGGCGTGGCCAGCGCGCCGTAGGTGTAGCCGGTGCTGGTCACCCACGTGATGTAGAGCCGCAGGCCGATGCTGGAGCACAGGAACAGCACCATCGCCAGCAGCGCCCCGGGCAGGCCGCGGTGCCAGGGCAGCTTGCGGGGCAGCGACACCTTGTACAGCGTCGCCAGCGCCAGCACCAGGCCGATCGCGGTCGCCGGGTAGTAGAACGCCTGGATCAGCCAGGCGATGTCGTCCTGGTACTCCTGGGGGAACAGCGTCGGCAGCCAGTCCGGGCCGAGCGCGACGATGGGCAGCCCGACCACCGCGACCACCAGCGACACCAGGTACAGCAGCAGCGCGAAGATCCGCTGCCACACGCTGTTGCGCACCAGGTACTGGTCGTAGGCCATGGTGATCGAGTCGACCAGCGACGCCAGCGCGGACGACCCCGCCCACAGCGACAGCAGGAAGCCCACCGAGACGATCTCGCCCTTGCCCTTGGTGAGGATGTCGGCCACGGTCGGGCCGATGATCTGGTCCACCACGTTCTGCGTGAACACGGTGCGGCAGAACGCCAGGATCTTGTCGTGCACCGCGTCCACGATCGACGGGCCGAACCAGTCCCCGAGGAAGCCCAGGCTGCCCAGCAGCCCGAGCAGCAGCGGCGGCAGGGACAGCGTCTGCCAGAACGCGGCGGCCGCCGACTCCGAGAAGATGTTGTCCCACCAGGCCTTGTCCAGGGTGCGCACGATCACGCGCAGCGGCCCTCGTCGCACCGGGGCTTTCCGTGGTGCGGCGGCACTGCGCCCCCGGCCTTCTGACGAACTCGGCGAACCCATGGCACCCCCAAGCATGCTGCATGGTTCCCGGCGATGAGCGCCGACCCGGGAAAACGGTGTGTCGGCTCCCGCGCCACGGCCTTGGCGGTGGAGATCGACGGGCGGAGGTAAGCTGCACGGCGGCCCGCATCGAGTCGATCGACGCCCGGGCGGTCGCGAGGGGCGGTGCGACGACTCGCCCGCACCATTCAGGTAGGGGAGACCGAGGAAGGAGCGGCGAGCTGGCGTGTCCGAAGCGCAACTCGACAGTCCCGTCCGTTCAGTGCTCAGCGACCCCGCGCAGGCCTCGTCCCGACCGCTCCGCACCTGGCAGCGCCGGGCGCTCACCAAGTACTTGGCGACCAAGCCGCGGGACTTCCTGGCGGTCGCGACGCCCGGCGCGGGCAAGACGACCTTCGGACTGCGGGTCGCCGCGGAGCTGCTGGCCGACCGCACCGTCGAGGCGGTGACCGTCGTCGCGCCCACCGAGCACCTCAAGCACCAGTGGGCGCTGGCGGCTGCGGGTGCGGGCATCGCGCTGAACTCCCACTTCCGCAACAGCGACGGTGTCACTTCCAGTGACTACCAGGGCGTCGTCGTCACCTACGCGCAGGTCGCGGCGCACGAGGCCCTGCACCGGGTGCGCACCGAGCGCCGCAAGACGCTGGTGATCCTCGACGAGGTGCACCACGCGGGCGACGCGAAGTCCTGGGGCGACGCGATCCGGGAGGCCTTCACCCCGGCCGTGCGGCGCCTGGCGCTGACCGGTACGCCGTTCCGCAGCGACGACTCGCCGATCCCGTTCATCACCTACGAGCCCGACGCCGACGGGTCGATGCGCAGCCGCCCCGACCACTCCTACGGCTACGCGGACGCGCTCCAGGACGGCGTCGTCCGGCCGGTGGTCTTCCTGGCCTACTCCGGCGAGGCGCGCTGGCGCACCAGCGCGGGCGACGAGTTCAGCGCGCGCCTCGGCGAGCCGCTCACCGCCGAGCAGACCGCCCGCGCGTGGCGCACCGCCCTGGACCCGGCGGGGGAGTGGATCCCGACCGTGCTGCGCGCCGCGGACACGCGGCTGGCGCAGCTGCGCAGCGGCGGCATGCCCGACGCCGGCGGTCTGGTCATCGCCTCGGACCACGTCACGGCGAAGGCCTACGCCAAGACCCTGCACGAGATCACCGGGACCGAGCCGACGCTGGTGCTCTCCGACGACCCGCAGGCCTCCGGGCGGATCGCCGAGTTCGCCGAGTCCGACGACCGGTGGATGGTCGCGGTGCGGATGGTCAGCGAGGGCGTCGACGTGCCGCGGCTGGCCGTCGGCGTCTACGCCACCAGCGCGTCGACCCCGCTGTTCTTCGCCCAGGCCATCGGTCGCTTCGTGCGGTCCCGGCGGCCGGGGGAGACCGCCAGCGTGTTCCTGCCGAGCGTGCCGGTGCTGCTGGAGCTGGCCAGCCAGCTGGAGACCCAGCGCGACCACGTGCTGGGCAAGCCGCACCGGGAGAAGGACGGCTGGGACGACGAGCTGCTCGCCCAGGCCAACCGCCGGGAGGACGAGCCCGGTGAGGAGGAGAAGGCGTTCACCTCGCTGGGCGCCGACGCCGAGCTGGACCAGGTGATCTACGACGGTTCGTCGTTCGGCACCGCGGCCTTCAGCACCTCCGAGGAGGAGCAGGAGTACATCGGCCTGCCGGGCCTGCTCGAGCCCGACCAGGTGCGGGCGCTGCTGCGGCAGCGCCAGTCGCAGCAGCTCAAGGACGTCGCCAAGCGGGAGGCCGAGGCGAAGGCGGCCAAGGCCGCCGAGGAGGCCGAGAAGCGCGCGAACGCCAGGCCGCAGAGCGTGCAGGAGCGGCTGCAGAAGCTCCGCAAGGAGCTCAACACCCTGGTGTCGCTGCACCACCACCGGACCCGCAAGCCGCACGGCAAGATCTACAACGAGCTGCAGCGGGTCTGCGGCGGCCCGCCGACCGCGATGGCCACGGTCGAGCAGCTCGAGGAGCGCATCGCCACCCTGCGCTCCTGGTGACCGTTCGCCGGTTCGGGTGAAGATCGCCCGTTTCGGTGTACGCCTCCGACGGCGCACCGAAGATCGGTTCTGTTCCGCTCGTCCGGTCTCCTAGGGTCGGTGCATGGCTTTCGACGTGGAGAAGGTGCGGGCGCAGTACCCGGCGCTGGCCGACGGCAGGGCGTGGTTGGACGGGGCGGCGGGCACGCAGGTGCCGCAGCCGGTGATCGACGCCGTCACCGACGCCTACCGGGTCGGGGTGTCCAACGTGGGTGGACCGTACGAGTCCAGCCGCCGGGCGAGTGGGATCGTCGCCGAGGCGCGGGCGGCGGTGGCTGACCTGGTCGGGGCGCCCGACCCCGCGTGCGTGGTCTTCGGACCGAGCATGACCGCCCTGACCTACCGGTTCGCCGCGGTGCTCGCCGACGGCTGGCGGCCCGGCGACGAGGTCGTGGTGACCCAGCTGGACCACGACGCCAACGTGCGGCCCTGGGTGCAGCACGCGCAGCGCGCGGGCGCCGCCGTGCGCGTGGCCGAGCTCGACCCGACCACCGGTGAGCTGCCCGCCGAGCGGGTCACCGACCTCATCGGCGAGCGCACCAAGCTCGTCGCGGTCACCGCGGCGTCGAACCTGCTGGGCACCATCCCGGACGTGCGGACCATCACCGCGCGGGCGCGGGAGGTGGGCGCGCTGTCGTACGTCGACGGCGTGCAGCACTGCCCGCACGCGCACGTGCAGCTGACCGAGCTGGGCGCGGACTTCTACGCGACCAGCGCCTACAAGTGGGCGGGGCCGCACCTGGCCGCGGTGGTGGCCGCGGACCCGTGGTCGCTGGAGAACCTGCACCCCGACAAGCTCAAGCCGTCCCCGGACACCTCGCCGGACCGGTTCGAGCTGGGCACCAACCCGTTCGCCTCCTTGGCGGGGGTCGTCGCCGCGGTGGAGCACCTGGCCGGTCTGGACTCGGACGCCGACGGCAGCCGGCGCGACCGCCTGGCGGTCTCCCGGCGGGCTGTGCTGGCGCACGAGCACGCCCTGGCCACCACGCTGTTCGACGGCATCGCCGCGCTGGACGGGGTGGTGCGCTACGGCGCCCCGCAGGGCCCGTGCACGCCCACGGCCTTCTTCGGGCTCCCCGGCAGGGAACCCGCGGAGGTGGCCGCACAGCTGGCTGAGCGGGGCCTCAACGTCTCGCACGGCCACTCCTACGCCTGGGAGGCGGTGCACGCCCTCGGCCTCGGCCCGGAGGGCGGCGTGCGCGCGAGCCTGTCGCACTACACCAGCGAGGCCGACGTCCGCCGCCTCCTGGAGGTGCTCGCCGACCTCAGCTCCTGACGCGGCCCAGAGACGACGGTGCCCCCGCAGGCGGCCTGCGGGGGCACCGTCCTCGTTCGGGCGCTTACTGCTCGTCCTGCTGGAGGTCCGCCTCCACCTCACGCAGCCCGGCCTCGTAGGCCCGGGCGTGGTGACCGCAGAACAGGAGCTCGCCACCGGACGGCAGCACGGCGCGAAGCTTGGCAGCGGCCCCGCAGCGGTCGCAGCGGTCGGCGGCGGTCAGCTCGGGGCGGGTGAGCGTTCCCGGCATCGTGATCTCCCTCCGTCCCGGCGTCGGAAGTTCCGACGCCCTCGATCCGGCTACGACCACCGGTGTCCCGCTGGCTGCGGGGTCGGTGCTCGTTGAGTCCCACTCTTCCAGACGCATGGGCCGTAGTCAGTGTTCCCGCGCCGCGCGGCGACCGTCGTCACCATGAAGTACCCGGTTGCAGCAGCGGTGCTCGCGGACCGTGATCAGGTTCGCGAAAACCCTTGTCACGAACGGAGTTGTGGCGACCACGCAGATCGGCGCGGAGGTGCCGGCATGATCGAGAACCGGACGAACCGGTGCTCCGGATCACAGGAAGGGCAGGGCGGGCGAGACGGTCGTTCCGCTGGAGGCGAACACCGGATCCCACGATGTGGACGGCTTCTCCCGTGCAATGGGTGCTGGACACAGCGGGAGGGCCGCCGACCGGCTGGTCGACGGCCCTCCCGCGGGGTCTGTCGCGTCAGTCCAGGTAGTCGCGCAGCACCTGGGACCGGGACGGGTGGCGCAGCTTCGACATCGTCTTGGACTCGATCTGCCGGATGCGCTCCCGGGTCACGCCGTAGACCTGGCCGATCTCGTCCAGGGTCCGCGGCTGACCGTCGGTCAGGCCGAAGCGCAGCCGGACCACGCCGGCCTCGCGCTCGGACAGCGTCGCCAGCACCGACTGCAGCTGGTCCTGCAGCAGCGTGAACGACACCGCGTCGACCGCCACCACGGCCTCGGAGTCCTCGATGAAGTCGCCGAGCTGGCTGTCGCCCTCGTCGCCGATCGTCTGGTCCAGCGAGATGGGCTCCCGGGCGTACTGCTGGATCTCCAGCACCTTCTCCGGGGTGATGTCCATCTCCTTGGCGAGCTCCTCGGGCGTGGGCTCGCGGCCCAGGTCCTGGAGCAGCTCGCGCTGGATGCGGCCGAGCTTGTTGATGACCTCGACCATGTGCACCGGGATGCGGATGGTGCGGGCCTGGTCGGCCATGGCGCGCGTGATGGCCTGGCGGATCCACCAGGTCGCGTAGGTGGAGAACTTGTAGCCCTTGGTGTAGTCGAACTTCTCCACCGCGCGGATCAGGCCCAGGTTGCCCTCCTGGATGAGGTCCAGGAACGCCATGCCGCGGCCGGTGTAGCGCTTGGCCAGGCTGACCACCAGGCGGAGGTTGGCCTCCAGCAGGTGGTTCTTGGCGCGCTCGCCGTCCCGCACGATCCAGCGCAGGTCGCGCCGCATCTGGGTGCTGACCTGCTCGCCGGACTCCTCGATCTGGCGCAGCCGCTCCGCGCCGTAGAGCCCGGCCTCGATCCGCTTGGCCAGCTCGACTTCTTCCTCGGCGTTGAGCAGCGCGACCTTGCCGATCTGCTTCAGGTACGCGCGGACCGAGTCGGCGGACGCGGTCAGCTCCGCGTCCTTGCGCGCCTGGCGCAGCGCCTCGGACTCCTCCTCGTCCCAGACGAAGTCGCCGGACTCCTTGGAGTCCTCGTCCGGGACCGGCTCCTCGGGGATCTCCACCTCGACATCGGCCAGGTCGCCGACGTCCGGGGAGGTCAGGTCGGTCTCGATCGGTTCGTCGATCTCCATGCCCTCGCCGGACCCCTTGGCGGAAGCCGACTTGGTCGACTTCTTGCCCTGGGTCTTGGCGCCCTTCTTGGCCGCCCCGGTCTTCGTGGCGGTCTTGCGGGTCGTCGACTTCGCCCCCGTCGAGCTCTTGCTCTTCCGCGTGGCGGTGGACTTCGTCTGCGTGGTGTCAGACGAAGCAGCCGCCTCCGAAGCTGGGGTGGCCTGCGACTGGCCCGACTCGGACTGGGCGCCACCGGTAGCGGCGGTGCTGGAGCGTCGGGTTGCGGTTTCTGCGGCTGCCACGTACGCCCTTTCGCGACGGTCGATCAGGGCTGGCCGGAGGGCGCGAAACCTCGGCCGCCAAAGGTCGGGGAACAACCCACCGGGTTCCAGTTCCTTCGGCAAGCAGAAAACACCAGGTGGAATCGTGTTTTTCTGCTAGCCGGAGGGCCTCGAACCAAGTGGGCCGCGTTCCATTGTAACTGCGATGCGGGGGTGCGGTTCCGCTGCAAGGTGGACCCTGCCCGCACCTTCGTGTGCTAGGCGATCGCTCGGTCAGGCGTTCCCGCTGGTCGCGGCGGTGGCAGCTCCGACGATGCCCGCGTCGTTGCGCAGCGAGGCCGCGACGACCGGGGTCCGGGTCTCCAGCAGCGGGATCCACTTGTGGCCCTTCTTGCTGACCCCGCCGCCGGCGATGATCAGGTCCGGCCACAGGAACTGCTCCAGCGCCTGGATGTACCGGGAGACCCGCGGGGCCCACTCCGGGTAGCTCAGGTCCAGGTTGTCCTTGACCGATGCGGCCGCCTGCGTCTCGGCGTCGTGCCCGTCGACCTCGATGTGGCCGAACTCCGTGTTGGGCACCAGCTGGCCGTCGATGAACATCGCGCTGCCGATGCCGGTCCCGAAGGTGAGCACCACGACGAGCCCGCGGTGCCCGGCCCCCGCGCCGGAGCGCATCTCGGCGATGCCCGCGGCGTCGGCGTCGTTGAGCACCACGACCTCCTCGCGGGGGCGGCCGAGCCGCTCGGCGAACAGCGCCTGCGCGTCGGTGCCGATCCAGCCCTTGTCGATGTTCGCCGCGGTCATCGCGGTGCCGTCCTTGATGACGCAGGGGAGCGTGACGCCGACCGGGCCGGTCCAGGAGAACTTCTCGACGATCTCTGCCACGGCATCGGCCACCGCGGACGGGGTCGAGGGTTGCGGGGTCGGGATCCGCATCCGCTCCTCGGCCAGCACGCCGCGTTCGATGTCGACCGGACATCCCTTGATGCCGGACCCGCCGATGTCCACGCCGAAACCGCGGGCAGTCCCCATGGCTGATCCTTCCTATTTCGATTCAGACCGAGGTGTGCAGACCTTAACCGGGTTGTGTTGCGATGTGGGCGTGGGATTGGCAACTGATGTAGATGCGAAGGCGTTGCGCGAGGTCGCGGTGCAGATCGCGCGCGAGGCCGCCACTCTGGCCCGCACCGTGCGTGATGATGCTGTCACTGGAGGTGTCGACACGAAGAGTACCGAAACCGACGTCGTGACGGCCGGTGATCGCGCCGTGGAACGGCTGGTCCGCGAGCGGCTGGCCGAGCTGCGGCCCGGTGAATCGGTCCTCGGCGAGGAGGAGGGCGGCGAGACCGCCCTCGAGGGGTTGCGCTGGGTCGTCGACCCGATCGACGGCACGGTCAACTACCTCTACGGGTTCCCCTGGTACTCCGTGTCGCTGGCCGCGCAGCTCGACGGGCGCTCGGTGGCGGGTGCGGTGGTCGAGCCGGTGTCCGGGCGGGTCTGGAGCGCGGCGCGCGGCCACGGCGCCCACCTGGACGGCCGTCCGCTGCGCGCCTCGGCCGCCGACCGGCTGGACCTGTCGCTGGTGGCGACCGGCTTCGCCTACGACGTCGAGCGCCGCCGGGCGCAGGCGACGGTGGTGGGCCGGATGCTGGGGCAGGTGCGCGACATCCGCCGCGCCGGGGTGGCCTCGCTGGACCTGTGCGCGGTCGCCGCGGGCTGGCTGGACGGCATGTACGAGGTGGGCCTGAACCGCTGGGACTGGGCGGCCGGGGCGCTGGTCGCCGAGGAGGCGGGCGCCCACCTGCGCCTGCCGGAACGCGGCAGCACCGACGGCCTGGGCGACGAGATGCTCGTCTGCGCCGCGCCGGGCATCGCCGAGCAGCTCACCGGAGCCCTGCGCGAGGCCGACGCGGGCCGGGTCTGAGTCGCCGTCGCGTCGCGTGCGCGGACCCGCGGGCCCGCGCACGCGACGCGTTCAGCAGTGCACCTCGCGGGCCTTGGTCAGCAGGTCCTTGCTGATCTTCGGGGGCGTGACCTCCTGGTTCGCGCCGCCCTGCTGGTCGCGCTGCGGCACCCAGCTCTCCAGCTGCTGGAGGACCTGCTTGGCCTCCGCGGTGGTCTTGATGTCGTCGAACTTGCTGCCCAGGACCAGGTCGACCGAGGCGTCCGGCCGCTCGTCGCGGACCAGCTGCGCGCACGGCGCGATGAGGCTCAGCGTGCGGGCCGCGCTCACCCCGGCGCCGCCGAAGCGGATCTGGCCGTGGCACTTCAGGTCGTAGTTGACGTAGACCGGGTCGTTGTCCGCGCCGCCCTTGGCGAAGCCGAGGGTGGCCAGCTCGTCGCTGACCAGCGAGGCCTGCCGGCTCTCCCCGTTGCCGTTGAGCACCCGCACCTGCACGTCCTGCGGCGGGATCGGGTTGGTCGAGTCCAGCGCGTCGCGCGGCAGCATCGTGCCCAACGCCACCTGCTCGGGCGCGTCCTCCTCCGGTGGCGCGGTGGGCGGGGACGGCGGGTTGCAGGTGGTGGCGGCCTCGATGTCCTGCACGGAGTCGAAGACCCGGGTCCACAGCAGGCCGGCCAGGAACACGAGGCAGGCCAGCACCAGCAGAGCGGGCAGCGGTCGACGGCGCCGGTACCCGGCTCGACGCCCCCCTCGTGTCCCAACGGCTGCCACGTCCGCCCCTCCTCGATCCTCGCCCGCGCGCGTCTCCCTACCTGTGCGCTGCGATCAAGACTATGCGCAGAACCCGCGTCGTGCGGCGCCGGACACCGCTGTTGTGTCGAGGTCGAGGCCGGATCGCGGCTGGATCGATGAGGAGCGCTCGAACCGCCAGCGCACGGCATCGCGGGACCGCGCAGTGGGCACCCGAGGGCACCGGCCGCGGAACGCGCCCGGGAACGACCGCGGAAGAAGCGTGGATGCAGTGAACACCACACCTATGGGTGACCTGGTGCATGTGCGCGACCGCTATGAGCTACCCTCTCCGCGCCTCACGGAGTGCCGGATGAGGCAAGTCGCTCATAACGGGGGTACTGGACACGTTGCAGGGCGAGACCACGATCACTGCGCCGCCGGGCACAAATCCTGGTCCTGGAACGTTTACCAGCGGCACACCATTGCAGTCTCCACAAACGCAGGGGTGAAGAACGATGGCGACCGACTACGACGCTCCGCGCCGCGAGTCCGACGACCTGGCTGAGGACTCGCTGGAGGAGCTGAAGGCGCGACGCAACGATGCGCAATCGGGCGTCGTCGACGAGGACGAAGGGGCGATCGCGGAGAACTTCGAACTCCCGGGCGCGGACCTCTCCGGCGAGGAGATGACCGTCAAGGTCCTCCCGAAGCAGGCAGACGAGTTCACGTGCGCGAGCTGCTTCCTCGTCCACCACCGCAGCCGGCTGGCCGAAGACAAGAACGGTCAGCTGATCTGCCGTGACTGCGCTGCCTGAGGACGGGCGAGCAGGCGTCGACGAGACCGGGGAGTGGCTGGGCACACGCGGGGCGTGTGCCCAGTTGTCTTTTCCGGGTCAGCCCTTGCCCAGCGCCGTGATGAGCTCCTCGGGGTGCCGGGTGCTGACCACCCAGTACGGCGTCGGGTCGTTCTCGTCGCACAGCCAGATCCGCACCGAGGTCCGGATCGACGCGCGGTGCACCAGGAACGCGGCCGGGTCCAGGTCCGGCCCCAGCGCGCGGCGCTGCTCCTGCGGCGTGATGACCTCGACCTCGTCGATGAAGCGCAGCGGCAGGTGCGCGTCACCCACCCACAGCTCGCCGCCGGTGACCTCGATCTTGGTGCGCCCCAGCCACAGCGGGACGGCGATCGCCAGCGGCACCAGCACCACGTAGGGCAGCCACGCCCGGACGCCCGGGTAGCCCATGTGAACCTGTGCGGCCATCAGCACGGCGGCGATCAGCGGCAGGGGCCACGACCACCAGGCCGCGTACAGCCGCTCCCGGTAGACCGGCTCCCCCGTCGAGTTCGCCTGACCGGTCGTTCCTCCGGTCGTGCTGGCCGCTTCCACGCTTTCCGACACGACTTCAGGGTAGTCTCGCCGCCCGTGTCGAACGTGAAGGTCCTGCTGACCCGACTTGACCCGGACGTCCCGCTGCCGTCCTACGCCCGGCCCGGCGACGCCGGCGCGGACCTGGTGACCACCCGCGACCTGGTGCTCGAGCCCGGTGAGCGCGCTGTGGTGGGCACCGGCATCGCGCTGGCGCTGCCCGAGGGCTACGCGGGCTTCGTGCACCCGCGCTCCGGGCTCGCCGCGAAGGCGGGGTTGAGCGTCGTCAACGCGCCCGGCACGGTCGATTCGGGGTACCGGGGTGAGATCAAGGTGTGTCTGATCAATCATGATCGGGAGAACTCGTTGTCGCTGCGGCGCGGCGACCGGATCGCCCAGCTCGTCGTGCAGAAGGTTGAGCACGCGGTGTTCCAGGAGGTCGACGAGCTGCCCGCGTCGCAGCGGGGCGCCGGGGGCTACGGGTCCACCGGCGGGCACGAGGTGCTGGCGGTCTCGGGAGCCGAGACCGGTCACAGGACGGAGGGCTGAGGGGATGTTCCGATGGGGCCGCGGCAAGCGTGCCGCCGAAGACGTGGTCGAGGAGCTCGAGGAGCCGGTGGAGGCCGCGGACGTCCCGGAGCGCGGGCCGTTCGACGAGAGCGAGGCGCCGGAGGACGGCGTCGAGCGCCTCGACCTGGGGTCGGTGCGGCTGCCGGTGCCCGAAGGCGGCCAGCTCCAGGTCGAGGTCGACCCGGCGGGCCCGGTGCGCGCCGTGCACCTGGTCACCCCGGTCGGTCGGCTCACCGTGAGCGCGTACGCCGCGCCGCGCAGCACCGGTCTGTGGCACGAGGTCAGCGCGGAGCTCGCCGAGCAGCTGCGCAAGGACGGCGCGCGGGTGCACACCGAGGAGGGCGACTGGGGCACCGAGCTGGTGGCCGACTCGCCGAAGGCCGCGCTGCGCTTCGTCGGCGTGGACGGCCCGCGCTGGCTGCTGCGCGGCGTCGCGGCGGGACCGGCGGAGACCGCCCAGGACTGCGCGAAGCTGCTCTACGCGGTGATCGACGAGACGATCGTGGTGCGCGGCAGCGACCCGATGCCGGTGCGCACCCCGCTGCCGATCCAGCTGCCGGAGGCCATCGTGCGCCACATCCAGCAGGCGCAGCAGCAGCAAGCGCAGCAGGCCCAGCAGCAGGCGCAGCAGGGCAACGGCCGGGCGCGGTGACGGTCCACGCCGTGGGGCCCTGGTTGATGCTTTCGAGCGATCACGCGCGCAATCGCGCCGGGGACGCGACCACGTCTCCGGAGGCCGCTAGGCTGGTGGTGCACGGGCTGCGCGAGTCGAGCCCCGAGGCGCACAGGAGCGCTACATGAGCAAGAGCGAGGGCGGCTACTGGCGTCGCCTCGTACGGCGCTTGACCAGTGACGTCGCCGAGCTGGACGCCGACGACCTGTCGGAGCGGTCGCAAGCCGGGGGAGCGCAGCCGGCCAGCGACTGCCAGTGCGGTCAGGAAGCGGTGGTCCTCGGACGGGTCCGCAGCGTGGGGCTGTGCCCCAAGGCGTCCGCGCCGACGCTGGAAGCCGAGCTCTACGACGGCACCGAGGACGTCACCCTGGTGTGGCTGGGGCGTCGCCGGATCGCGGGCATCGAACCGGGGCGCATCATCAAGGCCCGGGGTCGGATCGCGGTCCGCGACGGGCGCAAGGTGCTGTACAACCCCTACTACGAGTTGCAGAACACCGCATGAGCGAACGCGACGCAGCGGCTGCCGGGCTGCCCGCCCAGGACGCGGCCGAGAAGCAGGCGGACAGCGGCGAGCCGCGCGCCGCCGTGTCCGAGACCACTCTGCTGGAGCAGATGGGCGGGGTCAGCGGCCTGGCCTACTCCGCGGTGCCCATCGTGGTCTTCGTCCTGGTCAGCTCCTTCGTGAGCCTGATGGTGGCGATCTGGTCGGCGATCGGCGTGGCGGTGGCCATCGCGGTCTTCCGGCTGGTGCGCAAGGAGCCGGTCCAGCCGGCGATCTCGGGCGTGATCGGGGTGGCGGTGTGCTCGTTCATCGCCTACCGCTCCGGTGACGCCAAGGGCTTCTTCCTGCTGGGCATCTGGACGAGCCTGGTCTACGGCGGCGCGTTCCTGGTGTCGGTGCTGGCGCGCTGGCCGCTGGTGGGTGTGGCCTGGTCGGCGCTGAACGGGCTCGGCTTCGCCTGGCGCAAGCAGCGGCGCGCGCTGCGCGGCTACGACCTGGCCACCCTGGCGTGGACGGCGGTGTTCGCCGCGAAGTACGTGGTGCAGCAGTGGCTCTACGACTCCGACCAGACCGGCTGGCTGGCGTTCGCCCGGATCGCGATGGGCTACCCGCTGACCGGCCTGGCGCTCATCGTGACGGTGTGGGCGATCCGGCGCGCGGCGAAGGTCGCGGAGGAGGAGAAGGCCGCCGCGGCGGAGGACGCGCCGGCAGCGCGCTCCACCCCCTCGACCAGCTGACCCCACGCCCCGTGCCCGAGTCACCGAACGTCGTCGCGCGTCCCGCGGTCCGCGGCTCCACCGGGAACCCGGACGTCTGATTCCCGTCGAGACGCATCCACCATGGTCGTGGACCGGCTCCTCAGCGGGATCGCCCGGGTCAGGACGCCTCGCCGTGGAGGACCTCGCGGATCTGCTGCTCGACGTCCGTGGTGGCCACGAAGAGGAGCTCGTCGCCGACCTCCAGCGGGTCGTCGGCCTGCGGCACGATGACCCGGCCCCCGCGCAGGATGCTCACCAGCGCCGCGTCCGCGGGCAGCTTCAGGTCGCGGACCCGCCGGCCGGCCAGTGGCGTGCTCTCGGGCAGCGTCACCTCGACCAGGTTCGCCTGCCCCTGGCGCAGCGTCATCAGCCGCACCAGGTCGCCGACGTTGACCGCCTCCTCGACCATCGCGGCCAGCATCCGGGGCGTGGACACCGCGACGTCGACGCCCCACGCCTCGGTGAACAGCCACTCGTTGAGCGGGTCGTTGACCCGGGCCACGACCCGGCGCACCGCGAACTCGGTCTTCGACAGCAGCGAGACCACCAGGTTCACCTTGTCGTCGCCGGTGGCCGCGATGACCACGTCGCAGGACTCCAGCCCTGCCTCCTCCAGCGAGGACAGCTCGCAGGCGTCGGCCAGCATCCACTCGGCGCCGGGGATGTTGCGCGGGTGGTAGCTCTGCACGCTGCGCTCGATGAGCAGGACCTCGTGGTCGCCCTCGAGCAGCTCCCGCGCGATGGACTGGCCGACCGCGCCGGCCCCCGCGATCGCGATGCGCATCAGTCGCTCTCCTCGGGTGTGCGGCGGGCAGCCGCCGTGACGTCGGTGACGGTGCCCGACAGGGCCGCCACGTAGACCGCGTCGTCAGCTTGGATGACCGTGCTCGCGTCCGGCAGCACGCCGTTGCCGAACCGCATGATGAACGCCACCCGCGCGCCGGTGGCCGACTCCAGCTCCGAGACCCGGTGGCCGACCCAGCCCTCGTGCAGCGGCAGCTGCAGGACCGCGACGGTGCCGGACGGTTCCCGCCACGCGGTGGCCACCCCCTCGGGCAGCAGCATCCGCAGGAACCGGTCGGTGGTCCACGGCACGGTGGCCACCGTGGGGATGCCGAGCCGCTGGTAGACCTCGGCGCGCTTCGGGTCGTAGATGCGGGCGACCACGTGCTCCACGCCGAACGTCTCGCGGGCCACCCGCGCCGAGACGATGTTGGAGTTGTCGCCGTTGGACACGGCCGCGAACGCCGTCGCGTGCTCGATGCCCGCTTCGACGAGGATGTCCCGGTCGAAGCCGTTGCCGGTGATCTGCTGCCCGCGGAACTCCTTGCCCAGGCGGTGGAACGCCTGGGGGTTCTTGTCGACCACGGCCACCGTGTGACCGAGCCGTTGCAGGGCGGCGGCCAGGGACGCACCGACCCGGCCGCAGCCCATGATCACCACGTGCACAGCTTCGTCTCCTCGCTGCGGAAGTGCTGGTGTCGTGACGACCTCTCGATCGTCTGCTGACGGTACCCGGATACCCGCGGCCGGGCGGCGCCAGTTCCACCGGGGACTGACCGGGACGTCTGGATCGGACGGTCAGTTCCCGGCGGGCTGGCACGCCTCCGGGCGGCTGCACCGTACCGGGTGAGGCGCGGGTGCGGGGAGGGGTGGCCCCGGGATGTGACCTGCGAGCAAAACGGACGGCCGCACCACCCGGTGGACCCCGGGTTGCGCTTACGCTTCGTGCCGTGTCCAAGCTCGCCACCGCGGTGAAACGGTTGATCGTCGGTCGGCCGTTCCGCAGCGACCGCATCGCGCACACCCTGCTGCCCAAGCGCATCGCGCTGCCGGTGTTCTCCTCCGACGCCATGTCCAGCGTCGCCTACGCCCCGGAAGAGATCCTGCTGGTGCTCTCGGCGGCGGGTCTCTCGGCGTACGCGATGAGCCCGTGGATCGGGCTGCTGGTCGCCGTGGTGATGATCGCCGTGGTGGCCTCGTACCGGCAGAACGTGCGCGCCTACACCTCCGGCGGCGGCGACTACGAGGTCGCCGGCGTCAACCACGGGCGCCGGTGGGGGCTGGTGGTGGCCAGCGCGCTGCTGGTCGACTACATCCTCACCGTCGCGGTCTCGATCTCCTCGGCGGCAGCCAACATCGGCTCCCTGGTCCCGTTCGTGGCCCAGCACAAGGTGCTGTTCGCGGTGGGCGCGATCGCGCTGCTGACCGCGCTGAACCTGCGCGGGGTCCGGGAGTCCGGCGCGCTCTTCGCGGTCCCGACCTACGCCTTCGTCGTCGGCGTGCTCGGCATGATCGGCTGGGGCCTGTTCCAGGACTTCGCGCTCGGCCGGGACCTGCGGGCGGAGAGCGCCGACTTCGAGCTGGTGCCGGACGAGACCCAGGTGGCCGGGATCGCGTTCGCCTTCGTGGTGCTGCGGTCCTTCTCCTCCGGCAGCGCGGCGCTGACCGGGGTGGAGGCGATCAGCAACGGCGTCCCCGCGTTCCGCAAGCCGAAGTCGCGCAACGCCGCCACCACCCTGGCGCTGATGGGCACCATCAGCGTGGCCATGTTCCTGGGGCTGCTGTGGCTGGCCGACGTCACCGACGTCGTCATCGCCGAGGACCCGGCGCACCAGCTCATCGGCGCCCCGGAGGGCTACCACCAGAAGACCCTGGTCGCGCAGCTGGCCGGCGCGGTCTTCGCCGGCTTCCCGCCGGGCGTGTGGTACCTGCTGGTGTGCACCGGCCTGATCCTGGTGCTGGCGGCCAACACCGCGTTCAACGGCTTCCCGGTGCTCGGGTCGATCCTGGCGCAGGACCGGTACCTGCCGCGGCAGCTGCACACCCGCGGCGACCGGCTGGCGTTCTCCAACGGCATCCTGTTCCTGGCCTTCGGCGCGATCGTCCTGGTGCTCGCCTTCGACGCCGAGGTCACCCGGCTGATCCAGCTCTACATCGTCGGGGTGTTCGTGTCGTTCGTGCTCAGCCAGAGCGGCATGATCCGGCACTGGAACCGGCAGCTGCGCACCGAGACCGACCCGCGGGCCCGGCAGCGGATGCGGCGGGCGCAGTCCATCAACGCCTTCGGCCTGGTGATGACCTCCAGCGTGCTGGTCATCGTGCTGATCACCAAGTTCACCCACGGTGCCTGGATCGCCATCGCCGTGATGGCCGCGATCTACGTGCTCATGACCGCCATCCACGGGCACTACGACCGGGTGGCCGCGGAGCTGGAGCGGCAGGAGGCCGACACGGTGCTGCCGTCCCGCAACCACGCGCTGGTGCTGGTCTCCAAGCTGCACCTGCCGACGATGCGGGCCGTCGCCTACGCCCGCGCCACCCGGCCCGACGTGCTGGAGGCGGTCACGGTGAACGTCGACGACGGGGACACCCGGAAGCTGACCGCGCAGTGGGAGGACGAGAACCTGCCGGTGCCGCTGAAGGTGCTGGAGTCTCCCTACCGGGAGATCACCCGGCCGGTGCTGGAGTACGTCAAGCGGATCCGCCGGGACAGCCCCCGCGACGTCGTCACCGTGTTCATCCCGGAGTATGTGGTGGGGCACTGGTGGGAGCAGCTGCTGCACAACCAGAGCGCGCTGCGGCTGAAGAGCCGTCTGCTGTTCCAGCCGGGCGTGATGGTCACCAGCGTGCCGTGGCAGTTGGAGTCCTCCGACCGCATCCGCCAGAAGAAGAAGCAGCAGCTGACCTCCATGCCCGGCGCGACGCGGCGCGGCCTGGGGACCAACGGGAAGGGAAGCGGTGACCGGAAGACCGGACTGGACCGGTAGGCGGCTCGAGGTCGAGGTGGGGCCCGTCGCGCACGGCGGGCACTGCGTGGCCCGGCACGAGGGACGGGTGGTGTTCGTCCGGCACGCGCTGCCCGGCGAGGTCGTGGTCGCGGAGGTCACCGAGGACGCCGGTGGCGGGTTCTGCCGCGCGGACGCGGTGGAGGTGCGGACCCCGGCGGCGGGGCGGGTGAGCCCGCCGTGCCCGCTGGCCGACATGGCGCGGGGCCGCGACCGGTGCGGCGGGTGCGACTGGCAGCACGCCTCGGCGGAGACCCAGCGCGAGCTCAAGGCGGCGGTGGTGGCCGAGCAGCTGCAGCGGATCGCGGGGATCGACTGGCCGGTGCGGGTGCGCGAGCTGCCCGGCGGCCTGCTGCGCTGGCGCACGCGCGCCCGGCTGGCGGTGGACCGCCGCGGCCGGGCCGGGTTCCGCGCGCACCGCAGCCACCGGGTCATCCCGGTGGCGGACTGCCCGATCACCGCGGCGGACGCGATGGCGGAGGTCACCGACCGCCGCTGGCGGCCGGGCGCGGAGCTGACCGTGGTCGAGGACGCGCGCGGCGAGGTGCACGTGACCGCGGTGGACCACAAGCCGCAGCGGCGACGCGGGCGCCCGGTGGCCCGGGCCGTCCGCGGGGGTGCCGTGGCGCGCGAGTCCGCCGGGGGTCGCGCGTTCGACGTGTCGGTGCAGGGCTTCTGGCAGGTGCACGCGGCCGCGCCGGACGTGTTCAGCGAGACCGTCGCCCGGATGGCCGCCGTGCCCGCCGGGGGCGTGGCGTGGGACCTCTACGGCGGGGTCGGGCTGTTCGCGGCGGTGCTCGCCGAGCAGGCCGGGCCGAGCGGCTCGGTGCTGCTGGTGGAGTCCTCCGCGCGGGCCGTGGAGGACGCGGTGGCGAACCTGCGGGACCTGCCGCAGGTGTCGTTCCGGGCGGGCACGGTGGAGCGCGTGACCGAGGACGAGGACCTCCCGGTGCCGGACGTCGTGGTGCTGGACCCGCCGCGCAAGGGCGCCGGGCGGGCCGTGGTGGAGGCGGTGACCTCGCGCCGACCGTCGCGGGTCGTGCACGTGGCCTGCGACCCGGCAGCGCTGGCGCGCGACGTCGGTCTGTACGCCGAGCGCGGCTACCGGTTGCGGGAGCTGGAGGCCTTCGACGCCTTCCCGATGACCCACCACGTCGAGTGCATCGCGCTGCTGGAGGCCACGGGCGAGTAGCCGCGGACCGGTCGCGGCGGGGAGGGAGGCGCGGGTGTGGCCTGACGGAGTGCCCGGCCGGGTCGACCCGCGCTGCCGGGCCGCGGTCGAGCAGCGCTGGCGCCGGGCGCGCACCTGGCTGCGGGTGGCGGCCCTGTTCTGCCTCGCCGAGCTGGTGGTGTCGCTGCTGGGGTTGGCCTGGTCGTGGGTGGCCCGGGGGCCGGTGGTGCCGGTGGCCGGGCCGCGCGGCACGCAGGACCTGGTGGGGTGGGCGTTCACCGCGGTCCTCGTGCTGCTGCCGCTCCCGGCCGCGGCGTGGCTGGCCGGGCGCGCGGTGGACGGCGTCGACTGGCGCCGGAAGCCGCACACCTGGCACCAGGGCTCCGTCCTCGTCGCGCCGCTGCAGGCGCTCGGGTTGCTGCTGGCGGTGATCGCCGCGGTGGGCGGCGGGGTGCTGTCGTGGTGGCAGCCGGTGCTGCTGCTCGTGGTCGGGACCGCGGTGCCGGTGCTGGCCACCGAGGCGGCCCGCCGCGCGCTGCTGCGGCCGCCGTTGCGCGACCTGGGCGGCAGCGAGTTCCTGCTGCGCTGGCCGCTGCGCTCCCCGCAGGGAGGCGGGGAGGACTCGCTGCTGCTGGCGGAGGACCGGATCCGGCTGACCGTGCGGACCGCCGCGGGGCGACCCGCCCAGCGACCGGCCACCAAGGACGTCGAGCTCGCCGCGATCACCGCGGTCGGGGTGCGGCCGAGCACCCCGGAGGACCGGGCCTGGGCCCGGCTCCCCGACGGGCGCGGGGCGTCGGTGCCGCCCGGTGACGTGGTGGTGGTCCGGACCCGCCACGACGAGCAGCTGCTGCCGGTCGACCCGGAGTTCGCCGACGTGCTGTGCGCGCGCGTCGCCGCGCGCGGGCGCGCCCCGGTGCGCCTCGACCCCGGTGAGTGCTGAGGAGACCGAGAGATGACGAGACGCGAACACCTGCCGGAGGTGCTGCCCGCCCCGCCCGAGTCGGGGACCGAGGCGCGGCCCGTGCCCGGGGACCCGGGTGCGGCGCGGGAGTCCGTGCCCGGCCGGCGCGCGGTGGCGCTGGTCGTGGGCGGGCTCGCCGTCGTGCTGCTGCCCGCGGTGACGCTGCTGCTGGGGCTGGGCGCGGTGCCGGTGCACCTGCTGGTCTGGGCGGCCGCGTGGGTCGTGGTCGCCGCCGCGGGCTGGCTGCTGGACCAGCGGACCCCGCGCCGGTGGCCGGGGTGGGCGCTGCTGGCCGCGGTGCCCCCGGTGGTGGTCGACCTCCTCGTCGGCGTTCCGGTCGCGGTGGCGCTGCTGGTCGTCGGGCCGGCGCTGGCGTGGGTGGCTTGGCGCCGGTGCACCGAGCCCGCGCTGGACCTCGCCGAGCTCGACGTGGAGGTCGCCTTCCCGGTCGGGACCGGGCGGTTGCGGGTCGGCCGGGACCGGGTGGTGATGGCGCAGAGCACCAGGGCCGGTGGCGGGCACGTCGACCAGGCGCTGCCGCTGGCCGAGCTCGCCCTCGCCCAGCCCGGCCAGGTCGACGCCGACGCCTGGTGGCCGCTGCCCGGCGGGACCGGGGTGCGCGTGCGTCGCGGCCCGGCGGTGCGGCTGGTCGCCGGGCGCCAGCAGTGGCTGCTGCCGGTGGCGGACCCGCGGCTGGTGGCGGCCATCGCGCGGCGCCGCGCCACCGCCGCCTGGCCGCAGCGCACCGGCCCGCAGACCGTCGAAGCGTGGCACGCCCTGCGCAGCTGGGCCGTGGCGCGCACGAAGACCTTCCGCGACGGCAGGCAGACCCAGGCCTACCCGGCGTTCCGGGCGCTGGTCGGCTTCGCGGCCGCGGTGCTCGGCTCGGGCCTGCTGGCCACCGCCGTCGGCCGCGGGCTCACCGATCCCGGGGTGTGGGTCGTCGGCGTCGTCCTGCTGGTGCTCGGCGGTGGTTTCGCCGTCTGGTGGTTGCGCGTGCGCGCGCGGTTGGAGCACGCCGAGCTGCACGCCCTCCCGCCGCACGGCCCGCCGTGGGGCGACCTGCGCCCGGACGTCGCCCCGCTCCCGGGCTGGCGCCCCTGGCGGTGAGGCCGGGCCCGGCGTCCCGGGCCCCGTGATGATCCCCACAATGATCTTGCGCGGCGCCGGCCGGTGATCTCCCGCCGCTGCCGCTCGGCCGCGTCGACCCTGCGCATGGCGGGGGTCACCGTCCCTGCCGACCCGGTCTCCGGGCCGCTCAGAGCGCCGGGGGACGGGTGTCCGCGGCCGTTCGGCTCAGCCGTGTTCGGCCGTTGTGAGCAGCCGACTCTGCGTCGGGAGGCCGTGCACACCGCACCGGGCGTCCAGCAGCCCGCTCCGTAGACTGGTCGCACCATGCATCGCGGCGGAGCCCAGGCAGCCAGCTGGGCGCCCGGCATGCGGGAGAACCCGACCAGCACGATGAGTGAGGTGGAGCGGTGACGCTGCTGGGGTCCGTGCGCAGTCCCGCCGACGTCAGGCGTCTGAAGCACGCTGAGCTGGCGCAACTGGCTGACGAGATCAGGCGGTTCCTGATCGAGAAGGTCTCGCGCACCGGTGGCCACCTGGGGCCGAACCTGGGAGCGGTGGAGCTGACCCTGGCCGTGCACCGGGTGTTCGACTCACCGCGCGACTCGATCGTGTTCGACACCGGCCACCAGGCCTACGTGCACAAGATCATCACTGGTCGGCAGGACGGCTTCGACCGGCTGCGCAAGCGGAACGGCCTCTCCGGCTACCCGTCGCGCGCCGAGAGCGAGCACGACCACGTGGAGAACAGCCACGCCTCGACCGCGCTGTCCTACGCCGACGGCATGGCGCGCGCGTTCCAGCTGCGTGGCGAGAAGCGGCACGCGGTGGCGATCGTCGGCGACGGCGCGCTCACCGGCGGGATGTGCTGGGAGGCGCTGAACAACATCGCCGCCGACCAGGAGCGCCCGGTGGTGATCGTGGTCAACGACAACGGCCGGTCCTACGCGCCGACCATCGGCGGCCTGGCCGAGCACCTCGCGGCGCTGCGGCTGAACCCCAGCTACGAGAAGGCCCTGGAGAGCGGTCGCCGCACGCTGCGCAACCTGCCGGTGGTGGGACGCTCGCTCTACACCGGTCTGCACGCCGCCAAGAGCGGCATCAAGGACGCCATCGCGCCCCAGGTGATGTTCTCCGACCTGGGCATCAAGTACCTCGGCCCGGTGGACGGCCACGACCTGCGCGCGATGGAGCACGCGCTGCAGATGGCCAAGTCCTTCGGCGGGCCGGTGATCGTGCACGCGGTGACCCGCAAGGGCAACGGCTTCGCCCCGGCCGAGAACGACCAGGCCGAGCTGATGCACCAGGTCAAGGTCATCGACCCGGAGACCGGCGTGCCGACCAAGCCGGCCCCGAAGAGCTGGACCGACGTCTACGCCGACGAGCTGGTCAAGATCGGCGCGGAGCGGCCCGACGTGGTCGCCATCACCGCCGCGATGCTCGGGCCCACCGGCCTGCGCAAGTTCGGCGAGGCCTACCCGGACCGCTGCTTCGACGTCGGCATCGCCGAGCAACACGGCATGACCTCGGCGGCCGGGCTGGCGATGGGCGGGCTGCACCCGGTGTTCGCGGTGTACTCGACGTTCCTCAACCGCGCGTTCGACCAGCTGCTCATGGACGTCGCGCTGCACAAGCAGCCGGTCACGGTGACCCTGGACCGCTCCGGCATCACCGGCGACGACGGGGCCAGCCACAACGGCATGTGGGACCTGTCGATCCTGGGCGTGGTCCCGGGCATCCGGGTCGCCGCGCCGCGGGACGCGGTGACGCTGCGCGAGGAGCTGCGCGAGGCGGTCGCCGTCGACGACGGCCCGACCGTGGTGCGCTTCTCCAAGGGCTCGGTGATCGAGGAGGTGCCCGCGGTCGAGCGCGTCGGCGGCGTGGACGTGCTGCGGCGCGGCCAGGGCGACGTGCTGCTGGTCGCGGTGGGCGCGTTCGGCCGGCTGGCGGTGTCGGCGGCCGAGCGGCTCGCCGAGCAGGGCGTCGACGTCACCGTGGTGGACCCGCGCTGGGTGCTGCCGGTCCCGGAGCAGGTGGTCGAGCTGGCCGCCCGGCACCGGCTGGTGGTCACCCTGGAGGACTGCGGCCGGCACGGCGGTTTCGGCTGGGCGCTGGCCGCCGCGCTGCGCGACGCCGAGCTGGACGTGCCGCTGCGCGACCTGGCGGTGCCGAACGAGTTCCTGGACCACGCCTCGCGCGACGAGGTGCTGGCCGACCTCGGTCTCACCGAGGAGGACATCGCCGACCGCATCACCGGCTGGCTGGCCAAGTTCGGCGGGCCCCGCGTGCCGCTGCGCGTCGCCGCGGACCCCGAGCGCCCCGCCGCCAACGGCTGATCCCCGGCTCCACGCGACGTGCCGTCGGTGCCCGGCACACCGACGGGTGGGCGAGGACCGGGTGACCCGCCGACTCGTGATCGCACCGGGAGTTCCCGGTCTGGTCGTTGTGGCAGGGTGGGTGCGTGCGAATCCTGGTGGTCGAGGACGAGAAGCCGCTGGCCGACGCGATCGCTCGTGGCCTGCGCCGGGACGGCATGGCCGTGGACGTCGCCTACGACGGCGAGAGCGGCCAGGAGAAGGCGTCGATCACCCGCTACGACGTGGTGGTGCTCGACCGGGACCTGCCCGGCATGTCCGGTGACGAGCTGTGCCGGCAGCTGATCAGCTCGGGTGAGCTGACGCGGGTGCTCATGCTCACCGCGAGCGGCACGGTGGCCGACCGCGTCGCCGGGTTGTCGCTGGGCGCCGACGACTACCTGGCCAAGCCGTTCGCCTTCGCCGAGCTGGTCGCCCGCGTGCGCGCGCTCGGGCGGCGCGCCACACCCGCCCAGCCGCCGCTGCTCACCGCGGAGGACCTGGAGCTGGACCCGGCGCGGCGCACGGTCCGCCGCAGCGACGGCGAGATCGAGCTGACCCGCAAGGAGTTCGGCGTCCTGGAGGTCCTGCTGTCGGCCGGGGGTGCGGTGGTGAGCTCCGAGGAGCTGCTGGAGCGGGTCTGGGACGAGAACGCCGACCCGTTCACCACGACGGTGCGGGTCACCATGATGACCTTGCGCAAGAAGCTGGGGGAGCCGGGCATCATCGAGACGGTGGTCGGCTCCGGCTACCGGGTGCCGTCGGCCGGCCGCGCCGAGCACGCCCGAGGCTGAGCTGGTGCGCACGGCTGCCCGGGGGTTCTCCCGTCGCGGGCCCGGTCTCCGGCTCCGGCTGACGCTGCTGGCGACGGGGCTGGTCGCGGTGGTCAGCGCCCTGCTGCTGTGGCTGGGCTGGGTGCTGGTGGGCAACGTGGTGGCCGCGGTGCCGCGGCTGCCGGACGGCACGCTGGTGCGGGTGCACGGCGTGGACGTGCCCGCGGAGCTGCTGGGGGAGGCGCTGCGCGACTCGGCGCGGCAGCAGGTGCTCCTCGTCGGCGGCGGGGCGTTCGTGGCGGTGGTGCTGGCCGCGGCGCTGCTGGCGTGGACGGCGGCCGGCCGGGTGCTGCGCCCGCTGCACGAGGTGACCGCGACCGCGCGGCGGCTCTCCGCGGAGTCGCTGGACGAGCGGATCGCGCTGAGCGGTCCCCGCGACGAGGTGGCGCGCCTGGCGGACACCTTCGACGAGATGCTCGACCGGTTGCAGGCCGCCTTCGACGCCCAGCGCCGCTTCGTCGCCAACGCCAGCCACGAGCTGCGCACCCCGCTGTCGGTGATCCGCACGGAGCTCGAGGTCACGCTGTCCGACCCGAACGCCGACGAGGCGGAGCTGCGCCGGATGGCCGAGGTGGTGCGGGAGGCCACGGCCCGCGCGGAGCGCCTGGTGGAGTCGCTGCTGCTGCTGGCGCGCACGGAAGGCGTCGAGCTGGCGGTGCGCGAGCCGGTGGACCTCACCGAGGTGGTCGGACGGGCGCTGCGCCCGGTGCGGCCGGAGGTCCGCCAGCGCGGGTTGCGCGTCACGTGCAGCGGCGAACCGGCGTTCGTGGTGGGCGACCCGGCGCTGCTGGAGCGGGTGGCGGGCAACCTGCTGGAGAACGCGGTGCGGCACAACACCGACGGCGGCTGGGTGGAGATCACCGTCGGCAGCGATCCGCGGTGGACGACGCTGCGGGTGGCCTCCTCCGGCCCGCGGGTCCCACCCGAGCAGGTGGAGGGCCTGTTCGAACCGTTCCGCCGGGCGGGCGTGGAGCGCACCGCCCGCAGCGGAGCGGGCCTGGGCCTGTCGATCGTCCGCGCGGCCACGGAGGCCCACCACGGCAAGGTCGACGCGGAGGCCCTGCCCACCGGCGGCCTCGCGGTGACCGTGCGCCTCCCCGCCGCGCCGTGAGGGTCACGTCGGGTAGCTGAGGTCGACCCAGACGAAGCGCAGGACCGCGAGCGCCACCAGGACGGCGGGGAGCAGCAACGACCACCACCGCAGCCGGCCGCGCGCCACCGGGACGGCCCGGACCGCCCCGCCGAGCACGGCGAGCGCACCGCCCGCGCACGCGCTCACCTGGACCGCGGTGAGCACGTCGTCGTCCCACGCGCCACCGGGGCTCATCGAGAACGACGAGGCGACCGCGTAGGCGGCGCCGAGGTCGAGCACGACGCAGACGGCCGCGCCGACCACCGCCGCCACCAGGCGGGCCCGTGCGCGCCAACGTCCGGAGTGGACAGACCCGGTGCCGTCGCTCCCCCGTCCCGTACCCAGCCGCGTCACGAGCACGACGGTAGAACTGCCCCCACACGAGGAAGGAGCGGGGCCGGGACGCGTGCGTCCCGGCCCCGCTGCGGCGACCGTCGATCAGGCGGGGACCGAAGCCACGCCCGGGTCGAGGAAGCGCTTGCCGTTGACCTTCTCCGAGATGCCCGCCCGGTCCAGGTACGGCGTGATGCCGCCCAGCCAGAACGGCCAGCCCGCGCCGAGGAGCATGCACAGGTCGATGTCCTGCGGCTCGGCGACCACGCCCTCCTCGAGCATGATCCGGATCTCCTCGGCCAGCGCGTGCAGCGCCCGCTCGCGGACCTGCTCCGCGGTGGAGGGCTTGTCGCCCTGCTTCCACAGCTCCGCGACCTCGGGGTCCACCACCTGCTTGCCGGACTCGTCGGTGGTCCACACCGCGGTCTTGCCCGCGTCGACGAACCGCTGCATGTTGTCGCTGAGCCCGAACCGGTCCGGGTAGGCCGCGTGCATCGTCTCGTTGACGTGCTGGGCGACCGCCGGGCCGACCAGCTGCAGCAGCACCATCGGGGTCATCGGCAGGCCCAGCGGCTCCAGGGCGCCGTCAGCCACCTCGAACGGCGTGCCCTCGTCGACGGTGGCGATGACCTCGCCCATGAAGCGGGTCAGCAGCCGGTTGACCACGAACGCCGGGGCGTCCTTGACCAGCACGCAGGACTTCTTCAGCTTCTTGCCGACCTTGAAGGCGGTGGCCAGCGCCGCGTCGTCGGTCCGCTCGCCGCGCACCACCTCCAGCAGCGGCAGGACCGCGACCGGGTTGAAGAAGTGGAAGCCGACGACCCGCTCCGGGTGCTGGAGCTTGGAGGCCATCTCGGTGATGGACAGCGAGGAGGTGTTGGTCGCCAGGATCGCCTCGGGGGAGACGTGCTCCTCCAGCTCGGCGAACACCTTCTGCTTGACCGACATCTCCTCGAAGACGGCCTCGATGACGAAGTCGGCGTCGGCGAACGCGGCCTTGTCCAGCGAGCCCTGGACCAGGCCCTTGAGCTTGTTCACCGCGTCCGGCGACAGCCGGCCCTTGGCGGCCAGCTTGTCGATCTCGCCGTGGATGTAGCCGACACCGCGGTCGATGCGCTCCTGGTCGATGTCGGTGATGACCACCGGCACCTCCAGGCGGCGCACGAACAGCAGCGCCAGCTGGCCGGCCATCAGCCCGGCGCCGACCACGCCGACCTTCTTGACGTCGCGGGCCAGCGACTTGTCCGGCGCACCGGCCGGCCGCTTGGCGCGCTTCTGGGTCAGGTCGAACGAGTACAGCCCGGCGCGCAGCTCGTCGGTCATCAGCGCGTCGGCCAGCGCCTCGGTCTCGGCCGCGTAGCCGGCGTCGAGGTCGTTGCCGCGGGCCAGCTCGATGAGCTCGACGGCCTTGGTCACGCCCGGGGAGGCGCCGTGCGTGCGGGACTCGGCGATGGCCTTGGCGCGGGCCACCGCGTCGTCCCAGCCCTTGCCGCGGTCGATCTCCGGGCGCGACACGGTGTGCTCGCCGTTGACCACGCGGACCGCCCAGCGGATCGACTCCTCGAGGAAGTCGGGGCTGTCCAGCAGCTCGTCGAAGATGCCCAGCTCGTGGGCCTTCTTCGGGTTGAGCATCTTGTTCTGGCTGAGCGCGTTCTCCAGGATCACGGTGACCGCCGCGTCCGGGCCGATCAGGTTCGGCAGCAGCTGGGTGCCGCCCCAGCCCGGGAACAGGCCCAGGAAGCACTCCGGGAACGCGACCATGCCCGCCGACTTCGACACCGTCCGGTAGTGGCAGGACAGCGCCAGCTCCAGGCCACCGCCGAGCGCCGCGCCGTTGACGAACGCGAAGGTCGGGACCTTCGACTCGGTCAGGCGGCGGAACACGTCGTGCCCGGTCTGGGCGATCTGGCGCGCCTGCTCCCGCTCGGTGATCCGGCCGATGCCGGACAGGTCGGCGCCGACGGCGAAGATGAACGGCTTGCCGGTCACCGCGATGGCCGCGGGCTCAGCGGCGAAGGCCTCGTCCAGCGCGGCGTTCAGGCTCTGCAGGCCGCCCGGGCCGAAGGTGGACGGCCGGGTGTGGTCGTGGCCGTTGTCGAGGGTGATCAGCGCGAGCTTGCCGGACAGGCCGGGGACGTCCACGAGGCGGGTGCGCGCCTGGGTGACCACCTCGTCCGGGAACAGCGTGGCGGGATCGGTCACTGCTCGCCTCCAGCGTTGTAGTTCGGGTTCTCCCAGATGACCGTGCCGCCCATGCCGAAGCCGATGCACATGGTCGTGATGCCGTAGCGGACCTCGGGGTGCTCGGCGAAGTGGCGGGACAGCTGCGTCATCAGCCGCACGCCGGAGGAGGCCAGCGGGTGGCCGCAGGCGATGGCGCCGCCCCACGGGTTGACCCGCGGGTCGTCGTCGGCGATGCCGAAGTGCTCCAGGAAGGCCAGCACCTGGACCGCGAACGCCTCGTTGATCTCGAACAGGCCGATGTCGTCGATGCTCAGGCCGGCGCGCTCCAGCGCCTTCTCGGTGGCCGGCACCGGTCCGACGCCCATGACCTCCGGCTCGACGCCGGCGAAGGCGTAGCCGACCAGCCGCATGCCGACCGGCAGGCCCAGCTCGGCGGCGGTGGAGGCGTCGGCCAGCAGGCAGCCGGTGGCGCCGTCGTTGAGACCCGCGGCGTTGCCCGGCGTGACCCGGCCGTGCGGGCGGAACGGCGTCTTGAGGCCGCTGAGCGCCTCGACCGTGGTGCCCGGGCGCGGCGGCTCGTCGGTGGTGGCCAGGCCCCAGCCGTTCTCCGAAGAACGGGTGGACACCGGGACCAGGTCCGGGGTGATCTTGCCGGCCTTCAGCGCCTCGTCGTAGCGCTGCTGGCTCAGGGCCGCGTAGGCGTCCGTGCGCTCCTTGGTCAGCGCCGGGAAGCGGTCGTGCAGGTTCTCCGCGGTCGAGCCCATGACCAGCGCGGACGGGTCGACGATCTTGTCCGACACGAAGCGCGGGTTCGGGTCGACGCCCTCACCCATCGGGTGGTTGCCCATGTGCTCGACACCGCCCGCGATCGCCACGTCGTAGGCGCCGAAGGCGATGCCGCTGGAGACCGTGGTCACCGCGGTCATCGCGCCCGCGCACATCCGGTCGATGGCGAAGCCGGGGACCGACTTGGGCAGCCCGGCCAGCAGCGCGGCGCTGCGGCCGATGGTCAGGCCCTGGTCACCGGTCTGGGTGGTGGCGGCGATGGCGACCTCGTCGATGCGCTCCGGCGGCAGCTCCGGGTGCCGCCGCAGCAGCTCCCGGATGACCTTGACGACCAGGTCGTCAGCGCGGGTCTCGGCGTAGATGCCCTTCGAACCGGCCTTGCCGAACGGCGTGCGTACGCCGTCGACGAAGACCACGTCCCGAACCGCGGGGCGGCTGCGGCTGTCGGCGGGTGCCGACGCAGGTGCGGCCACGGCGTGCTCCTCACTGGCTTGGTGGATGGTGCTCGGCCGGGCCCACGGAGGACTTACCGGCCGGTAACCGAACTCTAGCGCTCATTACCCGCCGGTAACCACACGCCCACCCCTGTCGGGTGTCTCACATGCTGATCTCGCCGGTCCCGGCCGTGCCGATCGTGGCACGCGGCCGCACGCCGCGCTCAGCCCGCGGTGGCCTGGAGGGCGTTGGTGATGGCCTCCGCCGTCAGCTCGAGCTGCCACTCGCGGGCGCCCTTCTCGCGCAGCAGCGCGGTCACCGACGCCAGGCTCCGGTCCTCGGGCGGGGTCCAGCAGGTGCGCCGGACCAGGTCGGGCAGCAGCAGGTTCTCCACCGGGAGCCGGTGCCGCTCGGCGATCTCCGCCAGCGCCGCGCGGGCCGCGGCCAGCCGCGCGGCCGCGTCCGGGTCGCGGTCGGCCCACCGGTTGGTCGGTGGCGGGCCGTCGTTGGGGGTGGACGGCGCGGGCAGCTCGTCGTCGCTCAGGCGCCGCGCGGACCGCAGCGCCTGCAACCACATCGAGGCCCGGCGCCGCTGCTGTCGGCCACCGAAGACCGGCAGCGCGACCAGGTCGGCCTCCGTCTTCGGGTTGGCCTGCGCGGCCTGCACGATCGAGGAGTCGGGCAGCACCCGGCCCGGGGCGAGGTCGCGTTCCCGGGCGAACTTGTCGCGGGTCTGCCAGAGCGCGCGGACCGCCGCCAGCTGCCGCGGGTTGCGCACCCGGTGGATGCCCGAGGTGCGGCGCCACGGTTCGTCGCGCGGGGGCGCGGGTTCGGCGGTGCGGACCGCCTCGAACTCCTCCAGCGCCCACGCCAGCTTGCCCTGCTGCACCAGCTCGTCGTGCATCGCGTCGCGCAGCGCGACCAGCAGTTCGACGTCGAGCGCCGCGTAGACCAGCCAGTCCTCGGGCAGCGGGCGGCGCGACCAGTCGGCGGCGCCGTGCCCCTTCTCGAGCCGGTACCCGAGCATGCGCTCCACGAGGGCGCCGAGCGAGACGCGCTCGAACCCCGCCAGCCGACCGGCCAGCTCGGTGTCGAACAGCTTCGCCGGGCGCAGGTCGAGCTCCGCCAGGCACGGCAGGTCCTGCGAAGCGGCGTGCAGCACCCACTCGGTGTCGGCCAGCGCCGGCACCAGCGGGCTGAGGTCGCCGCGCAGTGCGATCGGGTCCACGAGCACGGTCCCGGCACCGTCCCGGCGCAGCTGCACCAGGTAGGCGCGTTGCGAGTAGCGGTATCCCGACGCGCGCTCGGTGTCCACGGCCACCGGTCCGGTGCCCGCGGCGAGCGCCTCTGCGGCGGCGCGCAGGGCCGACGGCGTGTCCACCACCGGCGGAACGCCTTCGGCGGGTTCGGTCAACAACACCGGTTCCGGGCGGTCGGACCCGACGGTCTCGGGGCTTGCAGCTTCCACGGCTACCAGACCTTACGTGCTCCGGTCCGGGTCGTGGGGGCTTTCCGCCCGAGCTCGTCGGGGCCGACCGCTCCGGCCCAGGTGCGTCCGTGCCCTGATCAGCGGATCACGCCGGCCCGCATGGCCAGCGCGACCATCTGGGCCCGGTCACCCGTGCCCAGCTTGCGCCCTATCCGCGACAGGTGGCTCTTCACCGTGAGCGCGGAGAGGTTCAGGGCCTCGCCGATCTCCTTGTTGGAACGGCCGTCGGCCACCAACTGGAGCACTTCGACCTCGCGCCCGGACAGCTCGCGAGGGGTGTTGTCGGTCCCCGGCACGCGGGTACCGGCGGCGAGCACCGGCGCCACGCTGGGGTCGGCGTACACCCCGCCGTCGAGCACGCGGCGCACGCCGTCGGTGACCACCATCGGCGAGGCCGACTTCAGCAGGTACGCCTGCGCACCTGCCTGGAAGGCGGCCCGCACCGCGTACGGGTCATCGGACGACGCGAGCACCACGATCCGCGGCCATCCCTGGCTCCGGAGCTCGGTGACCAGTTCGATACCGGTCCCGTCCGGGAGCCCGAGATCGAGGATCGCGAGGTCGCACGGACCGGTCGCCAGAGCGCGAGCCCTGGCCTCGGCCATGGATGCGGCCTCGTGCACCGTGCCGGCGCCCATCTGCAGCAACCGGGCGGCGATGGCCTCCCGGAGCAGTGGATGGTCGTCCACCACGAGCACCGTGAACAGCTCTTCCCGCGGGTGCGGGACCATGTTGGCCGGCAACGTGCCGGCGGGCGTGGTTCGAGCGGCCTGACCTAAGCCGACGGCAGCCACGTCACTACCTCCCTGGAGTCGGTCGTGCCCCCCGACCGGCACCGGGACTCTCGACCAATCAGCCGCGCCACTGATCGACCGAAAGTGGTGTCGTCGGGTGGCAGCGTAACCGCCCAAGCGGGTCAGCGGGACGATCAATCGGGTATCTATCCCGATCGAGTTGTTACCTGAGCATGATCGCATCGCACTTTCGGGTGACTATCTGCGATCGCCGTAACGTCAGAGCGTGGCTTCCCGACGTAACGTGAATACGTATCGTGAAAAACTTGCACGATCAACGTCTTCGCCGTGCCTGGCGGTTCTTCGCGAACGGGAACGCGGCCCCGGCGTGTCGCGCGGTCGGCTCGTCACGCCCCTTCACGCACGGCAACCGGCCGACACGGCCGGTGATCGGGGGACGATCGGTCAGGCGCGCGGCCCAGCGCCGTCGGACCGACGGCCGAGCACCGAGACGCCTTCCGGCGGCAGCCCCGCCGCGCTCGCCATCAGCTCGTGGAAGGCGGCCGCGTGCGGGCCCAGGTCGACGTCGGTGGCCGTCCACGACCCGCGCAGCTCCAGGTCGTGGGTGCGGGGCGGCCCGGCGATGTCACCGAAGCGCGCCGAGGAGGTGAGCGTGACCGTGCCCCCGAGCGCCGTCCACGCCGCCCCGGAGCCCTCGAGCGCGTCGGTGAGCCACGACCAGCCGACGGCGGGCAGCAGCGGGTCGGTGGCCAGTTCCGGGTCCAGCTCGGCCCGCAGGTACACCACGAGCCGCAGCACGCCGTCCCACGCCTCCTGGCCGTCCGGGTCGTGCAGCAGGACCAGCCGGGCGGTGGCCAGTTCCCCGGCCGGACCGTTCGCCTCGGCCGCCAGCGCGTGCGCCCACGGGGCGAGTCGCTTGGGCGGACCGACCTCGGACAGCTCGACCTCCGCGCGCGGGCGGGCGGACGTCAACGTGGCAACTGCCTGCCGAAAAGCCTCGGGCGCCGCCGCCATCTCCGTCACGCCCGCAGACTCTAGGCGGCCGGGCCCGCGCGGTGGCGGAGGCACGCCGATCGGCCCCGCCGGTGCCCGGCCGCGGGCTGGGGTTCGGCGACGAGCCGCTCGGAGCGACGTGCGAAGATTGCCGCGCAAGCCCGGTCCGCCGCCGAGGCAGCGCCCGTGCGGTACCACCGGGATCGAACGACGTACGGACGCAGACCCCCGATGACGACACCCGCACCGGTCCCGGCCCGCCGAGACCTCGCCGACGCTCCCTTCCTCGTCGCCGCCCGCGGCGGCACCCCGCGCCACACCCCGGTCTGGTTCATGCGCCAGGCCGGCCGCTCGCTGCCGGAGTACCGGCAGGTCCGCGAGGGCGTGCCGATGCTGCAGGCCTGCATGACCCCGGAGCTGGTCAGCGAGATCACCCTGCAGCCGGTGCGCAGGCACGGGGTGGACGCCGCGATCCTGTTCAGCGACATCGTGCTGCCGCTGCACGCCGCGGGCATCGGGCTGGAGATCGTCGCGGGCACCGGGCCGGTGGTGGCCTCGCCGGTCCGCAGCGCCGCCGACGTCGAAGCGCTGCCGAAGCTGGACCAGGACGCGGTGGCCCCGGTCGCCGAGGCGGTCCGGCTGCTGGTGGGAGAGCTGGGGGAGACGCCGCTGATCGGCTTCGCCGGGGCGCCCTTCACGCTGGCCTCCTACCTGGTCGAGGGCGGGCCGAGCCGCAACCACGAGCGGACCAAGGCGCTGATGCACTCGGACCCGCGGACCTGGCACGCGCTGCTGGAGAAGCTGGCGGAGACCACGCTGGAGTTCCTCAGGGCGCAGCTGGCGGCCGGGGTCGACGCGGTCCAGCTGTTCGACTCCTGGGCCGGGGCGCTGTCGCTGCGGGACTACCGCGAGTTCGTGCTGCCGCACAGCGAGCGCATCTTCGCCGGGGTGGCGGAGGTCGCCGACGTGCCCAAGATCCACTTCGGGGTGGGCACCGGGGAACTGCTCGGGGCGATGCGGCAGGCCGGGGCCGACGTGGTCGGCGTGGACTGGCGGGTGCCGCTGGACGAGGCCGCGGCGCGGTTGCGGGCAGCGGCGCCGGACGCGGGGGAGCCGGTGGTGCAGGGCAACCTCGATCCGGCGGTGCTGTTCGCCGGGTGGGACGCGGTGGAGCGCGAGGTGCGCCGCATCCTCGCCGAGGGCGCCGCGGCCGGCGGGCACGTCTTCAACCTCGGCCACGGCGTGCTGCCGAGCACCGACCCCGAGGTGCTGACCCGCGTCGTCGAGCTCGTGCACACCGCGAGCGAGCAGCGATGAGCGCACCCCGGGTCGCGGTCGTCGGCGGCGGCATCTCGGGACTGGTCGCCGCCCACCGGTTGCGCGTGGAGCTGGGCCCGGACGCCGAGGTCCACGTGGTCGAGCAGGCCTCCCGCGTCGGCGGGAAGCTGCGCACGGTCGAACTGGCCGGGCGGGCCTACGACCTCGGGGCCGAGGCGTTCCTCGCGCGGCGCCCCGAGGTGCTGCGGCTGGCCGACGAACTGGGCGTGGGCGCCGACGTCGTGCACCCGGCCGGTGCACCGGCCACCGTGCACGCCGGCGGGCGCACCCACCGCCTGCCGACCGGGACCGTGATGGGCGTGCCCGCCGCGCCCGAGTCGGTGCGGGACGTGCTGTCCGAGTCCGGGCTGGCCGCGCTCCGCGCGGAGGCGCAGCTGCCGCCCGTGCAGCTCGACGGCGCGGACGTGTCGGTGGGGGACCTGCTGCGCGGCCGGGTCGGCGACGAGGTCGTGGACCGGCTGGTGGAGCCGCTGCTCGGCGGGGTCTACGCGGGCGACGCGAACCGGCTCGGGCTGCGGGCCACGATCCCGGCGCTGGCCGCGGCGCTGGACGCCGGAGCGGGGTCGATCACCGCGGCCGCCGCCGCGGCGCTGCCCGCCCCGAAGCCCGACGTGCCGAAGAAGCCGGTGTTCGGCGCCTTCCACCACGGCTACCGCCGGCTCCTCGACCAGCTGCTGATCGCCGCCGACGCGCGGCTGCGGCTCGGGCTGCCGGTGCGGCGCCTGTCCCGGACCGGCAGCGGCTGGCGGCTGGAGATCGGCGCGGCACCGAGCCCGGAGCACCTCGACGTCGACGGCGTCGTGCTCGCGGTCCCCGCTCCCGCGGCGCGCCGCCTGCTGCAGGACGTCGTGCCGAGCGCGGCGGCCAAGCTCGGTGAGGTCGAGCTGGCCTCCATGGTCGTCGTCGGCTTCGCGCTGCCCGCGGACGTGCGCCTGCCGAACGCCTCCGGCGTGCTCATCGCGCGCGGCGAGCGCCACGCGGACGGGACCCCGTTCACCGCCAAGGCGTTCACCTTCTCCAGCAACAAGTGGCCGCACCTGCGCGGCGCGAACGGCGAGCTGCTGGTGCGCGGTTCGGTCGGCCGGTTCGGCGAGACCGCCGACCTGCAGCTGGACGACGACGAGCTGCGGCGGCGGGTGCGGGCCGACTTCGCCGAGCTGACCGGGATCTCGGCGGAACCGGTGGACTCCGTGGTGGTGCGCTGGGGCGGCGGACTGCCGCAGTACGGCGTGGGCCACCTCGACCTGGTCGCCGACGTGGAGCGGGCGGTCGCCGAGGTGCCCGGCCTGGCCCTCGCCGGGGCGGCGCTGCACGGCGTCGGCGTTCCCGCGTGCATCGCGACGGGCGAGGCCGCGGCGACGGACATCACGCGGGCCCTGCTGGGGGACCCGCCCCGAGGAGTGGGACGATGAAGGCATGGCGCGGCTGAACTACGACGAGCTCAACAACACCATCCGCTACACCATGTGGTCGGTCTTCCGGATCGAGCAGGGTGCGCTGCCCGAGGAACGGGAGAAGGCCGCGCGAGCGACCCAGGAGTACCTGGAGTCCCTCGCCGACTCGGGTGTCGTCGTCCGCGGCGTCTACGACGTCTCCGGGCTGCGCGCGGACGCGGACTTCATGATCTGGTGGCACGCCGAGCAGGTCGAGCAGGTGCAGGCCGCCTACACCGGGTTCCGCCGCGAGACCCCGCTGGGGCAGGCGTCCGAGCCGGTGTGGAGCAGCGTGGCGCTGCACCGCCCCGCGGAGTTCAACAAGAGCCACGTCCCGGCGTTCCTGGCCGGTGAGGAGCCGCGCAAGTACCTGTGCGTGTACCCGTTCGTGCGGTCCTACGAGTGGTACCTGCTGCCCGACGACGAGCGCCGCCAGATGCTCGCCGACCACGGCAAGGAAGCCCGGGACTACCCGGACGTCCGGGCGAACACCGTGGCGTCGTTCGCGCTCGGCGACTACGAGTGGGTCCTGGCCTTCGAGGCCGACGAACTGCACCGCATCGTGGACCTGATGCGCCACCTGCGCGGCACCGAGGCCCGGCTGCACGTCCGCGAGGAGGTCCCGTTCTTCACCGGCCACCGCGTCGACGTCGCCGACCTGGTCAGCCGCCTGCCCTGACGCTCGGGCCGTCCGCGGTCCGCGCGAGGCCGGCAGGCCACCGCGCGGACCGCGCCGCTACGACTCGCGCCGCTACGACTCGGTCAGCCGCCCGCCGGCGGGCGCGATCTGCTGGGTCGGCGTGTCCGGGGCGGACAGGCTCGCGCTGATGGTGCGCTGCATCTGCCGGTGAACGCTGGTGAGCTCCTGACGCAGGCCCAGGATCTGCCTGCTCAGCGCGTCGCCCTCGGTCAGCGTGTCGGTCTCGACCGCGCGCAGCAGCACCCCCAGCTGCCCGTGCAGCCGCTGGTGCACGTCGACGAACTTGACGATCTGCTGCTGCGTCTCCAGCGGCGGTGAGGTGCGCGCCACCGCCTTGATCACGGTCTCCTGCCAGCGCTGCGCGGTCTGCCGGTAGTGCCGGTCCGCGGCGACCCGGTAGTGCGGCGCGACCTGGGCGTCCAGCGCGGTGCGGATGAGCTCCTGGCTGCTGTCGACCAGTTCGCGGGCGCTGGTGGTCACCGCGTACGCCCACTCCCACTGCTCGGTCTGCGTGCTGCGGTGGCGCTCCTGCCGCGCCTCGTCCAGCTGGGCCTGCGCGTGCTTGATCTGCTCCCACGCCCGCTCGGCCTGCGTGCGGGCGTTGTGCGCGGCCTTGGTCGCCTGCTCGGCGTGCGCTTCGGCGGCCGTCATCATGCGGCGCATCGCTTCCGACCGCTGCACGGCCTCCCGCGCCTCGCGGCGGGCCGACCACAGCTGCCACCCGGCGACCCCGACGGCGATGATCGCCAGCCCCGCGGCGACCCAGGTGACCACCTGCTCCCAACTCATGATCGAGAACTTGGCACACCGGGCTGGGCCGCTGTCCCGGGTGCGGACACTCTTGGGTTGCGATTCCGCATCCGCGCGGCACGCGGTCCCGGCCGGCCGGCGGTTCCCCGTCGAGCGCGTGCCGCGCGACCGCGTGCGGTCCCGCTGCTGCCCGTCATTCCGAGGGGACCAAGCGGACCGCGATGGAGTTGATGCAGTAGCGCTGGTCCGTGGGGGTGGGGAAGCCCTCGCCCTCGAAGACGTGCCCCAGGTGCCCGTGGCAGGACGCGCACAGGACCTCGGTGCGGACCATGCCCAGGGACCGGTCCTCGCGGAGGATCACCGCGTCGCTGTCGGCCGGGTCGTAGAACGACGGCCAGCCGCAGTGCGACTCGAACTTGGTCTCGCTGCGGAACAGCTCCGCACCGCAGCCGCGGCACTCGTAGACCCCGGTGGTCTTGGTGTCGACGTACTCGCCCTGCCAGGCCGGTTCGGTGGCGGCCTGGCGCAGCACGGCGTACTCGGCGGGGCTGAGCTGCTGCCGCCACTCCTCGTCCGTCTTGTTGACCTTGGGGGTTCCTGCGACCGAGTCCATGGTTCCCACGCTAATCCGTGCCGAGATCGACTGCACCGTCCCGGGGTCAGATCGAGTCGTACACCACCGCGGCCGACGCCGCGCCCCGCGTCGCGGCCAGCTGCTGGGACTCGATCTCCACCTCGGCGCGGACGCCCGCGGTCAGCTCCCCGAAGGCGGTGACCGCGACCTGCAGCTCGCGTCCGGCCTTGCGGGCTCGCCAGGTCCCGCGGACCGCGCCGTCCACCAGCAGCGCTCCGGGGGAGGCGGTCGCCCGCCAGAGCAGCGCGCGCAGCCCGGGATCGGGCAGCAGCTGTGCGCGGTCCCGGACGCGCAGGAACGGGTCGCCGGGCGGCAGCAGCCGCACGCCCCGCGCCGGCGGTGGCGACTCCAGCGCGGCGGTCGCCTCCGGCGGGAGGAAGGCGCGCCGGCCGTCCACCGAGACCTCGGCCAGGCCCTCCGGCCAGCTGGGTCGCAGCGCTGCGGCGCTGGTGCCGAGGAACGCCGCGACGTCGGCGACCGAGCCCGGCCCCTGCAACCGCAGCACCTGCTCGACCAGCGCCGGGAGGTCCTCGGTCCGCTGCGGGATCGTCCAGTCCCCGGTCGCCGTGATCTGCAGCCGCCCGGACCGGCGGACCAGCCGGACGCCCGCCGCCAGCCCGGACTGCAGGTACAGCGAGTAGAAGACGTGCGTGGCCCCGCAGGCCTGGCACCACGCCGAGGCTTCCGGAACCTCGGCGGTGACCGCCGCGCTCAGCGTGCCGCGGTCCGTCGTCTCCCGCGCGTGCTCGCGCATCGCCGCGACCGTCCTGGCGAACACCCGGAGCGGGGCGTCGACGGCCCTCATGACCGGCATCCTGGCCACCACGTCCGCGTCCGAGGTCGGGTAGAGCTGCCGGGCGAGCGCGGGCAGGTCGGCGGGCCGGTGCAGGTGCGGGCTGCCGCGGACCGACCAGGCCAGCACGAGGTCGGCGGGGACCTCCGCGCCGGGCACTCGGGCGCGCACCGACTGGGCCGCAGACCCGGCCGGGCTGTCCGGGACCCCGAGCGACAGCACCGCGAGGTCGCCGACGTGCGCGGCGGAGCGGTCCAGCTGCTGGGCGGCGTACCGGTAGGCCTGCACGCGCTCGCGGTCGACGTCGATCATCGCGGCTCCGACGGGGCGGGGACTCTGCCGCGAGGATGGCACGCGCGGCCGACAGCTCACCCGACGAAGGTGCTGACCACGAACGCGAGGGCGTTCCACACCGTGTGGAGCACGCCCAGCAGGATCAGCGCGACCACGCAGACCGCCACCAGGCGCCGGTGCCCGTCGGTGCGGTTGACGCTCTGGGCGAAGTCGTCCACGCCGCGCAGCATCCCCTCGACCGTGGCGTCGGCGTTCGGTCGCCGCATCCGGTCGCGGTGCGCCGCGAAGGCCTTGACCTCGGGGTCGTCCGGGTCGAGCCCGTCGAGGTCGTCGCCGAGGCGGCTGGTCGGGTCGTCCGGCACGGCACCACCGTAGCGCCTGGCCGCCCCGGCAACGAGCTCCGTCGGTGCGGACGGTCAGGCCACGGCCTCGCGCCAGCGGCGCAGGACCTCGTCGACGGTCTGCTCCGGGGGCTGGGCGGAGGTGTCCAGCCACAGCCCGACTTCCCGGCGGCGGAGATGCCGGTGATCAGCAGGACGGCCTCGTCCAGCACGGTGCTCCTCCCGAAGACGTGCAGCGATCTTCGTCACGCACGCGTGACGGATCGTCGCGCTCTGTGATCGACTACGCATTGCGATGGATTGATGGGTAGTGATCATCTCGATGGCGGACAGCGGTTCGCTCGGCCAGCGGTGTCGACGTTGCTCCGTTGGCGAGCACCATCGCAATCGCTGGTAATCGCCACGAACGGGAGGCCCCTATGGTCTGCACCGAAGTCGAGCGCGCTCCGCACGCCCAGGGTGGCTGCAGCTGCTGCGGTAGCTGCACCGGTCCGTCCTGTGGCTGCTGCTCCAGCTGCGGCTGAGCGGCGCGGGCCTGCCCGGGGTGCGTGCGGGATCACTCCGGGCAGGCCATGCCGTCCGTCGGCACGGTGCCCTGGAGCAGGTAGCGCGTGACGGCGCCCGTCGCGCACGCGGAGCGGCCGATGGCGCCGTGCCCGGCGCCCTGCCAGCGCACCAGCACGCCGGTCGGCAGCTGGTCGGCCATGTGCTCGCTGCCCGCCGCCAGCACCAGCGGGTCGTTCGCGGTGCTGATCACCGGGATCGGTGGCAGGTCGGGGCGGCGCGGCGCGGGCAACGGCTGCTGCGGGACCGGCCACGACCCGCACCACACGAGCCGCTGCACGGCGACCCCGCCGAACAGCGGGAACCTGCTCACCCAGTCCGCCGCGAGCTCCCCGGTGCGCTGCGGCGGCACCCGCAGCGTGGTGTCGTTGCAGCTGGTGATGAGATCGCCGTCCAGCCACGGGGGGTCGCCGCCCTGCTCGGTGACCAGCGGGGCGCTCAAGTCCGCCACCCCGGCACCGTCCCCGCGGTCCGCCGCCGCCAGCGCGTCGGCCAGCGCGGGCCAGCTCCTGCGGTCGGACAGGCCGCGCAGCACCGCCTGCACCACGCGGCCGCTGCCCACCTCGGTCCCCGGAGCCGGCAACCGCTGGTGGCGGGTGCGTTCCACGAGGTCGCTGACCGCCTTCCGCGGGTCCGGGCCCAGCGGGCAGCCGCGCGCGACGCAGTCCGCGGCGAACACGTCGAACACCTGCTCCGCGCTCTGCGCCCGCAGTTCCTCCTGCCCGATGGTGTCCCGGGTCGGGTCCGGTGCGCCGTCCAGCACCACGCGGCCCACCGAGGTCGGGAACCGCTCGGCGTAGGTCGTCAGCAGCCGGGCCGCCTCACCGCGGCCGATCGCGTGCAGCTTCGGCACGCCCAGGTCCAAGCGGAGCTCCTCCAGGTCGGAGGCGGCCCGCCAGGTGTCGTAGGCCTGCAGCCGCTCGTCCAGGTCGAGCAGGCACTCCTGGCTGGCGCGCAGCACCGAGTCCAGCAGCCGGTCCAGGTCGGCGCGGTCGGTGGCGCGGGCGTCGAAGTCGACGATGTTCTCCCGCTCCAGCTGCGGCACGCAGTCGGCCGGGTCGGACTCCCCGGTGCCGCGCCGGTCGATGCCGATGATGTCGAAGGTGCCCAGCAGCTCGGGCACCTGCGTCGCCATCCGCGCCGCGAACGTGGTGCCGGGTTCCCCGCCCACGTCACCGACCACCACCAGCGGCACGCGCCCGCCCGGACCGACGCGCAGCAGCGCGTTGCGCGCGGTGCCGCGCTCCGGGGCCTCCGGGGAGTCGAGCGTGGTGAGCAGGTGCGAGCAGCTCACCTGCGTGCCCGGCGGCAGCCCACCCAGTTCCTCGCGGGTCTGCTCGGTGCAGTCCGACCAGGGGAGCACGTCGTCGCTGGGGCCGCCGAGCTCCGGGACCGGAGCCGGTTTCGGCGGCTGCGGAGCGGGCGCGACCTGCTGGTCGCCGTCCTGGAAGGCGACGGCCGGGCGGTCCGAGGGGCCGGCCGAGCACGCCGCGAGCACCACCAGCAGCAACGGCAGCAGCACGGCCCCGGCACGATGAGAGGTGCGCGGCACGGGTACTCCTCGTCGGCGAGCGCGGTGGCGGAACTCGGCCAGCATCGCATGATCGACGTGAGGCCTCGGTGAGGGCCCTGACATTCCGATGTTGCCGGCCGCAGCGCCGCGTTAACGTTCACCGGCGAGGACCGGCCGGTTCGGCGGTCCCCGCGCCCGCGCGGACCGCGGGACGCGCGGCGTCGGAGCCGCGGCCCGCGCCGGCGTCGGCCCGCCGGGCGAACTCTCGGACCGCGAAGGGGGAACGTGCACGTCGCGCAGATCGACTCGGGTGCCTCGTCGGGCAGGCGACCGCTGTCCGGCCTGGTGCAGGTCCCGGCCCGGGCGCTCGGGGCGGTCCCGCCCCCGCTGCTGGTGCTGCTGGGCGTGATCAGCCTCCAGGTCGGTGCCGCCTTCGCCAAGCAGCTGTTCACCATGGCGGGCGCGTCCGGTGTGGTGGCGCTGCGGCTGACGTTCGCCGCGCTGGTCCTGCTGGTGGTCTGGCGCCCGTCGCTGCGACTGGACCGGACGACGCTGGCGGTGGTGGCCGGGTACGGCGCGGTGCTGGCGGGCATGAACGTCTGCATCTACCAGGCGTTCGAGCGCATCCCGCTGGGCGCGGCGGTGACCATCGAGTTCCTCGGGCCGCTGGCGGTGGCGGTGCTCGGGTCCCGCCGCAAGCTGGACGTGCTGTGGGCGGTGCTGGCCGGGCTGGGCGTGTTCCTGCTGGCCCGTGTCGAAGGCGGCCTGGACCTGGTGGGCGTGGGCTTCGCGCTCGTGGCCGGTGCGCTGTGGGGGACCTACATCCTGGTCGGCGCGAAGCTCGGCAGCCGCACCACCGGTGGTTCCGGCCTGGCGCTGGGCATGGCCTTCGGTGCCTTGGTCGCGGCCCCGTTCGGCATCGCCGAGGCGGGCACCGCGCTGCTCAACCCCGCGGTGCTGGTCGCGGGCCTGGTCGTGGCGCTGATGTCCTCGGTGGTCCCGTACTCGCTGGAGCTGGAGGCGCTGCGCCGCATCCCGGCGCGGGTCTTCGGCGTGCTGATGAGCCTGGAGCCGGCGGTGGCCGCCCTGGCGGGGCTGGTGGTGCTGGGCGAGCTCCTCGGCGCGTGGCAGTGGGTGGCGATCGGCTGCGTGGTCATCGCCTCGGTCGGCTCGGTCACCACGGCCAAGTCGGCCCGCACCCCCGAGGACACCGCCGCCAACTAGCTCTCGACACGGCGTGAAGGGCCCCTTCCGCCAGTCCAGTCGGCCGGGAGGTGCCCTGCACGCGTCGCCCGTTCGGTGCCGGGGTCGCTCAGACCGGGGGGAGCTTGGTGGGGCGGAGGGCCCGCATCAGGGTCAGGAGGGCCCTGTTCAGCGGGACCGGGATGCCGTGCTGGTCCGCGGCGCGGACCAGGGCGCCGGTGATGTGCTCGTGCTCCGTCGGCAGACCCGCGAGGCGGTCGTAGAGCATCGACGTGCCGTTGGTCGGCGGGAACTTCTCGATGTAGTCGGCCAGCACGCGCTCGGCGTCCTCCGGCTCGAGGTCGGCGCCTTCGGCACGCGCCACCTCGACGGCTTCGGCGAGCACACCGGTGCTGAGCTCCTGGACGTCGGGGTCGGCCAGCACGTCGAGGCGGCGCAGGGTGAGCGCGGTGATGGGGTTCGGCGCCACGTTGGTCAACATCTTGCGCCACGCCGCGGTCCGGAAGTCCGTGGTGGTGCGGACGGTCAGCGGTCCGCCGGAGATCAGCTCCCGGAACCGGTCGCCGACCTCACCGGCCTCCACCTGCATGGTGACCGGCGAGCGGCGCACCACGTGCCCGGGCCGCACCCGCTCCGCCGCCACGTAGACCAGCGCGGGCAGCACCGGTCCGCGCAGGCCCATCCCGGCGACCGACGAGCGGTGCTCGACGCCGTTCTGCACCACCACGATCGGCGCGCGGCCGTCGTCGAGCGCCTTCAGCCAGCCGGCCGCGCTCGGCACGTCCTGGACCTTCGTGGTCAGCAGGACCCAGTCGGCCGCGCCCACCGAGCTGGGGTCGGTCACCACCGTCGCCGGGACCTCGCTGGTGCCCTCCGGGGTCTCCACCGTCAACCGGTCGAACGGGGTCCGCACGCACAACGTCACCTCGTGCCCGGCGGCCTCCGCCGCCGCCGCGAGGACCCCACCGATACCACCTGATCCGATCACCGCGATGTGCACGGCACGGACATTACCCGCTCGACGGGGTCCCACGACCCACGTCGCCGGCCAGCACCGCGTCGAGGTCGTAGCGCGCCGGTTCGTCGAGCTGGTCGTAGCGGCAGGACCCCGGGTCGCGGTCCGGCCGCCACCGCACGAACTGCGTGGTGTGCCGGAACCGGGCGGGGTGCGCGCCCTCGGTGTGGTCGTAGGAGACCTCGACGACCCGTTCCGGCCGCAGCGGCACCCAGGGCTGCTCGCTGGTGTTCCAGCGGTTCACCGAGCCCGGCAGCCGCTGGCCGCTCGTCCTCCGGTCCAGCCACGGGTGCTCGCCGTCGGTGATGAGCTCGGCGAGTTCGGTGGCCAGCTCGCGCCGGCGGGCGTCGGAGAACGCGCCCACGACGCCGACGTGGTGCAGCACCCCGTGCTCGTCGTGCAGGCCCAGCTGCAGGGAGCCGACCGCGGTGCCGGGCCGGCTCTTGGCGTGCCAGCGCAGCCCGGCGACCACGCAGTCGGCGGTGCGCGAGTGCTTGATCTTGAGCATGGTCCGCTTGCCCGGCTGGTAGGTGCCGTCGGTGGGCTTGGCGATGATGCCATCCAGGCCGGCGCCCTCGAACAGCCGGAACCACTCCTCCGCGGTGTCCGGGTCGTCGGTGACCGGCGTGGTGCGCAGACCGCGGGCGTCGAGCCCGAGCCCCTCGAGCAGCTCGCGGCGCTCGCGCTGCGGGACACCGGTGAGGTCGCGGTCGTCCAGCGCCAGCAGGTCGAAGGCGATGAAGGTGGCCGGGGTGCGCTCGGCGAGCGTCCGGACGCGGCTGGCGGCGGGGTGGATGCGTTCGCTGAGCGCGTCCCAGTCCAGCCGGTCGCCGGGGTCGTCGTGCCGGACCACCACCAGCTCGCCGTCCAGCACCGCCGGCCGTGGGACGTGCTCGGCGACGGCGGCCAGCACCTCGGGGAAGTAGCGGTCGAGGGACCGGCCGGTGCGGGACTGCAGCTGCACCGGGGCGTCGGCCTGCGGGTCGGCGAAGACGAGGCAGCGGTAGCCGTCCCACTTCGGCTCGAACAGCAGCCCGCCCCGCCGCGGGATGCGGTCGGTCGGAGTCGCCAGCATCGGTTTCACCGGCGGGTTCAGGGGCAGCACGGCGGACCTCCCGGGTGATCGGCGTGGGCCACGGCCGGCGTTCGCGCCGTCGCGACCCCACCTGCGCAGTCTCGCTCGCCGCGCCGCCCTGGACGAGCGCGGGACCGGTCAGGTGACGCGCCGTCGGGGCACCCGGTCGAGCTCCAGGCAGATCGCCGTGGGCAGGGGATCGGTGCCCAGCGCCTCCCGGGCCCGGGAGAGCACCTTCGCGTCGAGCTCCTCCCACACCTGGCGGACGTTGGTGCCCTCCTGCAGCGACAGCGTCAGCCGCAGCGCCGGGCGCCGCTCGTCCCCGGCCATCCGCACCCGGGCCCGGGTGACGCCGGTGACCTGCTCGGCGTCCGCGCGCACCGCTTCGGTCAGGGCCGGGGCGGTCACCGTCAGCTCCTCGCTGCCGCGCTCCAGGCGCACGTCCGGCCGGGGCTCCGGGCGCAGCGCCCGGGCGACCCACCACAGGCCGAGCACGACCAGCCCGAGGCCCGCCGCGATGCCGACCGGCAGGGCGAGCTGGGCGTTCTCGCCCAGCCACTGCACCAGGATCGGGTCGGCCACCGGGCGCTGCGCCCGGTACGAGCCGAACCACCCGGTCCCGACCAGCAGCAGCGCGAGGCCGACCAGCACGGCGAGCACCGCGGCCAGCACGACGACGCGGCGCTCGAAGCCCAGGCTGCGGCCGGTGGGGGTGGTGCTCGGTCGGATCTCGGTCATCGCCGCTCCTTGGGGGTGCTCACCTGCACCAGCACCGTCGGGGTGCTGCGCAGCGGGAGGTCGTGCACGGCGTGCTCGGCGGTCTCGGTCAACCGCTCCCGCAGGTCCTCGGCCTCGCGGAACAGCGAACTGGCCCGGACCCGCACGCGCGTGGCGCTGGCGGTGACCGAGGCGGTGGCCACCCCGTCCTGGGCGCGCACCTGGTGCCCGACCAGCCGCGCCAGCGAGCGCGGGTCGGTCGTCACCGTCACCTCGGGCGCCGGGTCGTGCAGCCGGACCTCCCGCCGCCCGGAGGCCGTCGCGACCAGCAGCAGGAGCAGTCCGGCCAGGACCAGCCCGCCGGCGGTCAGCAGCACCGGCGCGTCGTCCCACGACACCGCGCTCAGCGCGTCGTGGACCCGGGACCAGGGCACGAGCAGGCCGCCGCGGTCGGGCCGCACCAGCGCACCGGCGGCCTCGACCGCCAGCAGCGCCCCGGCAGCGGCCACGGCCAGCCCCAGCAACGTCGTGATCAGACGGACGAGGAACCGCATGTCTTCGAGAACCTGTCTCCTGTGGTCGTGGTGGCTCCACCCGCGGCGGGCTTCACTCCACCCGTGGTGGGGTGTCCGCGGGGACCAGCGCGGACACGGTCACGTCGACGCTGCGCACCTCGCAGTCGGCCAGGCGCGACAGCTCCTCGCCGACGCGGGTGCGCAGCGCCGCGACGGCCTCGCGGATCGGTGCCGGGTAGCGCAGCGCCACGTCCAGCCGGACGCGCAGCGCGTCGTCCGGGCCGGACACGTGGGCGCTCGCCCCGTGCGCGCCGAGCCCGAGCCCGGCGATCCGGCGCCGCGTCGGCGCGCACCCCGGGTCCTGGTCGGCGGTGTGCTCGGCGATCTTGCGCAGGACGGTGCGGCTGACGTGCAACCGGCCCCGGTCGGCCGGGTCGGCGCGCCCGGCGCCGGTGCTCATCGGTCCCGCCCGCGGCCGAGGATGTCACCGATCTCCAGCTCGCCGTCCAGCAGCCTGCCGACCACCAGCCCGAGCGCACCGACCAGCAGTGCGATCAGGAAGCCGGTGAAGCCGCCGAGCGCTGCGGCCGCGCCGAGGATCAGGCCGGCGAGCAGACCGGTCTGCGTCCAGTTCATCTGGCAATGCCCTCCGTGGGTCTGGCTGGGTGTTCGGCTCGTCGGGGTCCGGTGGTCACCGGACCCGGGGTGGTCGGTGGCGGCGGGCTCGCCAGTCGCGGAACCGGCGCAGCAGGCCGCGGACGCCGCGCGGCCGGTGCACGACCACGACCGGCGCGTCGGCGCGGTCGCGGCCCGCGCGCAGCTCGGCGAGCCCGGCGGCGAAGGCCTCCGGATCACCACCGACGTCCGGGTGGTGGGCCCGGACGAACGCGCGGACCGCGCGGCGGGTGTCCGGGTCGTGCTGCACGGTCGTCACCCGCCCTCCCCGGGTGCGACCACGTCGGCCACGGTGATGTCCAGCGGCACGCCGCCGACGGCGTCCGCCAGTCCGGCGCGCAGTTCGGCCAGCACCGGCGGCAGCGGCCGGTCCAGCCGCAGCACCACCGCGACCTCGACCGCGCGCTCGCCGACCCGCACCCCGGTGATCCGCCGCCCGGGCAGGTAGGTGGCGATCTCGCCGTACTGCCCGCCGTGCAGCCGCGCCACCGAGGGGTGCGCCAGCAGCCGGTCGGCGAGCTCGTCAGCGGAGACCTGGTCCGGCATCCGGTGGACGTCCTCCTCGGTCCGGGGGGCCGGGCGGGCACCGGCCCCGCCCGTCGTGGTCATTCGACGCGGGAGGTCGACGCGGCGGCCTCGTCGCCGTCCTCGTTGGGCAGGTGGATGTCGTTGACCGCGATGTTGACCTCGATGACCTCCAAGCCGGTCATCCGCTCGACCGCGGTGATCACGTTGCGCCGCACCGCGCGCGCGAGGTCCACGATGGACGCCCCGTACTCCACCACGACGTCCAGGTCGACCGCGGCCTGCTTCTCGCCGACCTCCACCTGCACACCGGCGACGGAGGAGGTGCCGCTGCCACCGGGGATCCGCTCCCGGAGCGCGCCGAACGCCCGGGAGACCCCGCCGCCCAAGGCGTGCACGCCGGAGATCTCGCGCGCCGCGATCCCGGCGATCTTCTGCACCACCGAGGCGGCGATGGTGGTCTTGCCGTGCGAGGTGTCGTCGGCGAGCCGGTCCGGGACCCCGTTCGGCGTCCGGGCCTCCGGGACCCACCGGTCGCCGCGTTCGGTCGTGGTCTGCGAGTTCTGCGTGCTCCCGTTGCTCTGTGCCATGCCTGGCGTTCCTTCCCCGGTCGCGCCGGCGCCGTGGCGGCCCGGCGTGCTCAGTGCGGCGCGCACCCGTCGTGCGCGCAGGTGTCCGGCACCACCGCGTCGCGCGTGGCGGTCAGCCCGTGCTGGAGCTGCCGACCCCAGGTCCGGTGTCGTCGGCGCGCTCGCGGTGGCGTGCCGTCGGTCGGAGGCGCTCGCGCCGGCAGCGGTCACGACCGCCTCTCGCGCCCCAACGGTCACTCGCGCATTCTTGCGTAACGCACCAGCAGCAGCGATCCCGCGTGCAGCACCGACCGCAGCCGCATCGCCCGGGGCGGCTCAGCGCCCGCGCCCACCGCGATCCGTCTCGCGTCGCCGCTGGTGAGCAAGGGGGAGAGGGTCAGGCACAGCTCGTCGACCAGGTCCTGGTCGACCAGGGAGCCGAACAGCCGCGGCCCGCCTTCGCAGCCGATGCGGCGCAGCCCGCGCTCGTCCAGCGCGGCCAGCGCCGCCCGCAGGTCGACCTCCGCGTCCCCGGCCACGACCACGTCGGCACCGGCGTCGGCGAGCTCGGCCCGGCGCTGCGCGGGGGCGGCCTCGGTGGTGAGCACGATCGGCGGCACCACGGTGTCGGTCAGCAGCGGCGAGTCCGGGGGCAGCGAGGCGCGGGCGGTGACCAGCGCGATCGGCGGGACCGGCGACAGGCCGCGGCGCTCGCGCCGCTCCGCGCGGACCTCGGTGCGCTTCACCCCGCGGTAGCCCTCGGCCACCGCGGTGCCCACACCGACCAGCACCACGTCGGAGAGGTCGCGGATGAGCCCCAGCACCCGCTGGTCCACCGGCGCGGACAGCCCGCGTGAGCTGCCCCGCACGGTGACCGCCCCGTCGAGGCTGGAGACGAAGTTGACCCGCACCCACGGGCGGTCCAGCTGCTCGGGGTAGGCGTAGAACCGTTCCAGGTCGTCGTCCACCTGCTGCGCGCCGTCCACCGGCCAGAGACAGTCCACCACGGACCCATCCCACCACGTCGCGGGCGTGCTCGGGTGAGCAGGAGCACGTGCCCACGCGCCCGGGCGGGGCGGTGACCGGTTATAGAGTCGGCCCATGAGCTTCCCGCGTCTGGTCGACCGCCGTCCCGCGCTCACCCCGGACGAGCTGGTCGAGGCGATGACCCCGCCGCCCATGTTCGACGCGGTGCGGTTCGACACCTACATCCCGAACCCCGAGGAGCCCAGCCAGGCGCAGGCCGTGCGGGAGTGCGCGGCGTTCGCCGCGCGGATCAACGGCAGCGGCGGGGGCGGGTCGTGGCTGCGCGGCGTGTTCGGCCGGAAGAAGGCCGCCGCCGGCAAGCAGGGCCTCTACCTCGACGGCGGCTTCGGCGTCGGCAAGACCCACTTGCTCGCCTCGCTGTGGCACGCCACCGAGGGCCGCAAGTCCTTCGGCACCTTCGTCGAGGTCACCAGCCTGGTCGGGGCGCTCGGCTTCGCCGAGACGGTGCGTCGGCTGTCCGAGCACAAGCTGCTCGCCATCGACGAGTTCGAGCTGGACGACCCGGGCGACACCATGCTGGTCACCCAGCTGATCGCGAAGCTCACCGACGCGGGCGTGCACGTGGCGGCCACGTCCAACACGCTGCCCGACAAGCTCGGCGAGGGCCGGTTCGCGGCCGCGGACTTCCTCCGCGAGATCCACGCGATGTCGGCGCGGTTCGACGTGGTGCGGGTGGACGGCCCCGACTACCGGCACCGCGGGCTGCCGGAGGCGCCCCGCCGATGAGCGACGAGGAGCTGGCCCGGCTCGCGGAGGCGACCGACGGCTCGACGCTGGACGACTTCGACGAGCTCTGCGAGTTCCTCGCCGGCCTGCACGCCTCGAAGTACGGGCGCCTGGTCGACGGGGTGACCGCGGTGCACCTCCGCGGGGTGCACGCGGCGCCGGACCAGGACGTCGCGCTGCGCCTGGTGGCGCTGGCCGACCGGCTCTACGACCGCTCGATCCCGGTGCGCGTCTCGGGCGAGTCGCTGTCGTCGCTGTTCACCGAGGAGATGCTGCACGGCGGGTACCGCAAGAAGTACCTGCGCGCGATCAGCCGGCTGACCGCGCTCTCCCGTGACCTCGCCGCTTCCTGACGCGGGCCGCTCGCACCGAGCGGCCCGCGACCGCGTCAGCGGGTGAGGACCTCGGCGATGGCGTCCAGCCCGGTGTCGAGCTCCTCGCGGGTGATCACCAGGGGCGGCGCCAGGCGCAGGGTGGTGTCCTGGGTCTCCTTGCACAGCACGCCGCGCTCGGCGAGGGCCTCGCTGGCCCGGCGGCCGGTCGGCCCGCCGGGCGCGATCTCGACCCCGGCCCACAGCCCGCGCCCGCGGACCTCCAGCACGCCGCGCCCGACGAGCTCGCCGAGCCGGGCGTGCAGGTGCGCGCCGAGCTCGCGCGAGCGCTGCTGGAACTCGCCGGTGCTGAGCAGCCTGATCACGGCGCGCCCCACCGCGCAGGCCAGCGGGTTGCCGCCGAAGGTGGAGCCGTGCTGGCCGGGGCGCAGGACGCCGATCACGTCGTCCCGGCCCACCACCGCCGACACCGGCAGGATGCCGCCGCCGAGGGCCTTGCCGAGGGTGTAGAGGTCGGCGCGGATGCCGTCGTGCTCGCTGGCCAGCAGTTCCCCGGTGCGGGCCAGCCCGGACTGGATCTCGTCGGCGATCAGCAGCACGCCGTGCTCGTCGCAGAGCCGCCGCAGCCGCGGCAGGTAGTCGGCGGGCGGCACGATGACGCCCGCCTCGCCCTGGATCGGCTCGACCAGGACCGCCGCGGTGCGCTCGCTGATGGCGGCCTCCACGGCGGCGGCGTCGCCGTAGTCGGTGATGCGGAAGCCGGGCGTGTAGGGCCCGAACTCGTCGTGCGCCACCGGGTCGGTGGAGAACGACACGATGGTGGTGGTGCGGCCGTGGAAGTTCGAGCCGGCGACGATGATCTCCGCCTGGTTCTCCGGCACGCCCTTGACCTGGTAGGCCCACTTCCGGGCGATCTTGATGGCGGACTCGACGGCCTCGGCGCCGGAGTTCATCGGCAGCACCCGGTCGGTGCCGGTGAGCTCGGCGAGCTCCTTGCAGAACGGGCCGAGCTGGTCGTGGTGGAACGCGCGGCTGGTCAGCGTGAGCCGGCCGAGCTGCTCGGTGGCGGCGGCGACCAGCGCCGGGTGGCGGTGGCCGAAGTTCAGCGCCGAGTACCCGGCCAGGAAGTCCAGGTACCGCCGTCCGTCCACATCGGTCATCCAGGCGCCGGACGCCTCGGCGATCACGACCGGCAGCGGGTGGTAGTTGTGCGCGCTGTACTGGTCGTCGAGGGCGCGGAGCTCCGCTGCCCCCGACGACGCCTCGAGGTGGGACGGAACGGCAGTCATGGCACAAGGTTATGCCGCGACCAGCGGAGATTTCAGCCGCGAGGTGTTGCTCGTGGCGTCACTTCGTTGCGTCGTCAGGGCATCGTGCGGCTGATCGTTGCTCGCCTGGGGCGCTGCGGTGCGGCTTGGCACCATGTGGTGGGCGGGGTCCGCGGCTGTGGAGGTGCGACGTCGATGGCGGGTGAGTACCGCGTGTACCTGGGGGCCTACACGGGCGCGGACACGGCGGCCGACGGCATCCAGGCGGCCACCGCGGACAGCAGCGGCGCGCTGCGCTGCGAGGGCACCGCGGCCGAGGCCGACGACCCGTCGTTCCTGGCGCTCGCCCCGGACGGGCGGACGGTCTTCGCGGTCAGCGAGCAGCACGCCGGGCGGGTCGTCTCGCTGGAGGTCGGCGAGGGCGGTGCCCTCCGCGAGCTCACCTCGCAGCCCACGCTCGGCGGGGACCCGTGCCACCTGAGCGTGCACCCGTCGGGGAAGCACCTGTTCACCGCGAACTACCGGACCGGCAACGTGGTGGTGCACCCGATCGGGGCCGGTGGGGTGCTGCGCGAACCGTGCCACGTCGTGCAGCACAGCGGCAGCGGCCCGAACCCGCAGCGCCAGGAGGGGCCGCACGCGCACCAGGTGCTGCCCGACCCGACCGGGCGGTTCGTGCTCGCGGTGGACCTCGGCACCGACTCGGTGCACGTCTACGACTTCGACGAGGACAGCGGGCACCTGGCGCTGCGGCGCGAGGTGCCGGTGCGGCCCGGGGCGGGGCCGCGGCACCTGGCGTTCCACCCGGCCGGCGACCGCGCGTACCTGGTCAACGAGCTGGCGTCGTCGGTCACCGAGTTCGGCTACGACCGGTTGTCGGGCGCGCTGGAGCCGGGGCGGACGCTCAGCGCGCTGCCGCCGGACTACGGGCGGACGAACCTGTCCGCGGAGGTGGTGGTGACCCCGGACGGCCGGTTCGTGCTCGCCTCCAACCGCGGCCACGACAGCGTCGCGGTGTTCCAGACCGACGCCAGCGACGGCGAGTTCCGGCTGCTCGGCATCCACTCGGCACGGGTGGCCGAGCCCCGCCACATCGCGCTGTCCCCGGACGGGCGGGTCCTGTTCGCCGCCGGGCAGCGCAGCGACGACGTCCAGGCGTTCGCGCTCTCGCCGGACGGCGAGCTGACCCCGCTCGGCGACCCGGTGCCCGCCCCGACGCCGGTCTGCGTCCTCCCGGTGCCATGACGGCGCCACACCGGGGTCGCGACGTTCGCCGGGAGCGTGCTCGCTGCGGTGGACGGCCCGGCCGAGGCCGACGAGGAGGCGGTGCGAGCCCGCACCTCGTACGGCGACGTCCCCGTCCGGCGGTCAGAGCACCCGGCTGTCGTAGCGGCCGGGGGCGTACTGCTGGAGGGCGGTGCGCACGCGGCGGATCTCCTGGCGGCGGGTCAGCCAGCCGCTGACCGAGCCGATGGGGAAGACGCGCGCCCCGCCGTGGTGCGGGCGGAGCCGGTGCCACAGCGTCGAGCGCTGGGCGGCCCCGTCGGTGAACCACACCGCGACCGCGGCCCGCTTGCCGGTGCCCGCCACCCCGACGCGCTGGACCTGGCTCCACGGGATCTCGCGCACCATGCCCATCCGCGAGACCAGCAGTCCGTCGCTGTTGACCTTCAGGTGCAAGCTGGGCATCACCGCCCGGCCGAGCGACCAGACCGCGCTGATGCCCAGCAGCAGCATGCCGAGCTGGAAGATCACCAGGTGGCGGGAGCCGAAACCGGCGTCGTACAGCCGGTACGCCCCGACCATGATCGCGAAGTAGACCAGCGCCGACAGCAGCGCCCGGAAGCGCCCGGTGGTGCTGAACACCGGCCCCGGGTTGTCGCGGCGCACCTGGGGCTGCCGGGAGGTCTGCCGCGGCTTCGCGGGCACGATCTCGTCCCGCATCCCCTCCGTCACCGGCTGCGGGCCCGGCGCCGGTCGGGGCGCGGGCGCCGGCGGTGGCTGCGGTGCCGGCGGGTGGGGTGCGCTCGGCGGGGGTTGCGGTGCGGGCGGCGCCGCTGCCGGTGCTGCTGCCGCCGCGGGGGCGGCCTGGGTGTAGGCGAGCGTGGCGGGCTTGGGCGCGGCGACCGACTGCGGCGGGGGAGTGTCGGGCAGCTCGGCGCTCGTCGTCTCCTGCAGCTGGGTGGCGTGCTGGGCGATCACGTCGGTGATCGCCGGCGGCAGCCACTGGTGGCCCTGCGGGCTGGTCTCGCCGATCTCGTCCAGCATCTCGTCGGGCGTGGGACGGGCCGCCGGGTCCTTGGCCAAGCACGCGGCCAGCAGCGGGCGCAGCCCCTCCGGCACCTCGGACAGGTCGGGCTCGGCGTGCGCCACCCGGTACAGCAGCGTCGCGGTGCTCTCCTCGCCGAACGGCCCCTGTCCGGTGGCGGTGAACACCAGCACCGCGCCGAGCGCGAAGACGTCGCTGGGCGGGCCGACCTCGTGGCCCAGCGTCTGCTCCGGGGAGAAGTAGCCGGGGGTGCCCATGAACATCCCGGTCGCGGTCAGCGCGTTGCCGGTCATCGCCCGCGAGATGCCGAAGTCGATGACCCGGGGGCCGTCCGGGCCGAGCAGCACGTTGGCCGGCTTCAGGTCGCGGTGCACCAGCCCGGCGCGGTGGATCGCCTTGAGCGCCTCGGCCAGCCCGGCGCCGAGCCCGCGCACGGTGGGTTCCGGCAGCGGCCCGTGGTCGCTCACCGCCTGGTGCAGCGTCGGGCCGGGCACGTACTCGGTGGCCAGCCAGGGCTGCTCGGCGTTCGGGTCGGCGTCCACCACGGCGGCCGTCCAGAAGCCGCCGACCGAGCTGGCGGCGGCCACCTCGCGGCGGAAGCGCTCCCGGAACTCGGCGTCCTCGGCCAGGTCCGGCCGGATCACCTTGACCGCGACGACCCGGCCACCGCGCGAGCGACCGAGGTAGACCCCGCCCATCGCCCCGCGCCCCAACCGGGCGAGCAGCCGGTAGTCGCCGACCCGGCGCGGGTCGCTGGCCAGCAGTGGCTGCACGGGGTATCGGCCTCCTCCGACGGATCACGCTGTCGTCCCTCCCGAGCTTAGAGGTTGGCTGTGCACCCGTGCGGTGCGTTGGCGCGAGCCCGCGCAGATCACAGGGGTGGGCGAGTCGCGCTGCGGCCCGGCGGTCCAGGTCGGAGGCTGGTGCGGGCGGGTGCGCGGACCCACCGCCGGGACGGCTCCGGCGGCACCGCGGCAGCGCCTGCGGTCGCCGCGGGAGACGGGTCTTGGTAATCGAATACTTGGCTTCGTTCCAACCCTTTCTCGGCGTGGGTGTTGTGGGTATGATCCGGCGCACTGCCAGCCCTGAGGAACGATCAACGCAGATCGAGGGAGGCGCACGTGACGCCCACCGACCAGCTCCGGCCCGCTGTGGCGCTGCACGGAGTCGGCAAGTCGTTCCCCGGGGTGGTCGCGGTCTCCGACGTGACGCTGAGCATCCCGCCCGGCGAGGTGCACGTCTTCGCCGGCGAGAACGGTGCGGGCAAGTCGACGCTGATGAAGCTGATCGCCCAGGTCGAGCCGCCGTCGACCGGCCACATCGAACTCGACGGCAAGCGCGTCGAGTACCACGGCCCGGGCGCGGCGCGGCGCCTCGGCGTGTCGATGGTGCACCAGGAGTTCGCCCTCGCCCCGGACCTGTCGGTGGCGGAGAACCTGTTCATCGGCCACGAACCCGGCCGCGGTGGCTGGATCTCCCGGTCGGCTGAGCGCCGCGCCGCGCGCGAACTGCTCGCCGAGGTGGGGCTCGACATCGACCCGGGGCGCCGCGTCGCGCAGCTGTCCACAGCGGAGCAGCAGCGCGTCGAGCTGGCGAAAGCCCTGGCGGTGCAGGCGAAGGTGCTCATCCTGGACGAGCCCACCGCGAGCCTGACGGAGCGGGAGGCCGAAGAGCTGTTCGGCATCGTCCGGGGGCTGACCGCCAAGGGCATCGCGGTGCTCTACATCTCGCACCGGCTGGACGAGATCTTCGAGATCGGCGACCGGGTCACGGTGATGCGCGACGGGGCGGTGGTGGCCACGCGGGCGGTGACCGAACTGGACGAAGCGCAGCTGGTGCAGCTCATGGTCGGCCGCGACGTGGACAACCTCTACCCGCGCACGTACCACGAACCCGGGCCCGTCCGGCTGCGCGTCTCCGGGCTGATCCGGGGCGACGTGGTGCGCGACGTGTCCTTCGAGGTCCGCGCCGGGGAGATCGTCGGCCTGGCCGGGCTGGTCGGCGCGGGCCGGACCGAGCTGGCGCGCACGGTGTTCGGCGCGGAGCCGCCCGACGCAGGCACTGTCGAGCTGGACGGCGAGGTGCTGCGCATCCGCGGCCCGGCCGACGCGATCGCCGCCGGGATCGGCTACCTCACCGAGAGCCGCAAGACCGACGGGCTGGCCCTGCAGCTGGGCGTGGACAAGAACATCACCTTGGCCAAGCTGCCGATGCGCGCGGGCCTGATCGACCTGGCCGCCGAGCGCCGCATCGCCGAGCGGGAGCGCGACAGCCTGCGCATCCGGGTGCCGTGGGTGGGGCGGCCGGTCCGCCAGCTCTCCGGCGGCAACCAGCAGAAGGTGGTCCTGGCGCGCTGGTTGGAGACCGGCGCGGACGTGCTGTTCTTCGACGAGCCCGGCCGTGGCATGGACGTCGGGGCCAAGTCGGAGATGTTCCAGCAGATGGACTCGCTGGCGGCGCGCGGCGCGGCGGTGGTGTTCATCTCCAGCTACCTCCCGGAGCTGCTGAACATGTGCGACCGGATCTTGGTGATGCGCGGCGGCCGGATCACCGGCGAGGTCGGCCGCGCGGAGTTCTCCGAGGAGCGCGTCGTCGCGCTGGCGACCGGTGCCCGCAACGTCTCGAACGGGGGAAACCATGGCTGAACCGTCCACAGCGGACCGCGGTCTGCTGGGCGCGCTGGGGGACCGCATGTCCGGTGCGGTCTCGCAGGTCGCGGCGGCGGGTGCGCTGATCGTCGTGTTCGTGGTGCTGTCGATCATCGCGCCGTCGTTCCTGACCGCGGACAACCTGTTCAACCTGGGCTCGCAGACCTCGGTGAACGCCGTGATGGCGGTCGGCGTGACGCTGGTGATCATCACCGGCGGCATCGACCTGTCGGTGGGCTCGGTGGCCGCGCTGTCCGGCGTGGTCGGCGTGCTGCTGATGGCCGAGCACGGCTTGAACCCACTGGTCGGGATCGTCGGCGGCATCGCGGTCGGTGCGGTGGCGGGGCTGGTCAACGGGCTGCTGGTGTCGGTGGTCGGGCTGCCGCCGTTCATCGCCACGCTGGGCATGCTCAGCGTGGGCCGGGGCCTGGTGCTCATCGCCACCGGCGCGGTCGCGGTGTTCGGCGCGCCGGACTCGTTCCGGCTGCTGGGCCAGGGCGTCATCAACAGCGTCCCGATCCCGGTGCTGCTCATCGCGGTGGTCGCGGTCCTCGGGCACCTGGTGCTGACCCGGACCAGGCTCGGCCGCTACGCCTACGTGATGGGCTCGAACATGGAGGCCGCGCGGCTGTCCGGTGTGCCGGTCAAGCGCTACACGACCCTGGTCTACGTGCTCTCCGGTGCGCTGGCCGGGCTGGGCGGCATGATCGCGGCCTCGCGGATCAACTCCGGCCAGCCGAACTTCGGCGAAGGCCTGGAACTGGACGTCATCGCCGCGGTCGTCATCGGCGGCGCCAGCCTGTTCGGCGGTCGCGGCACCGTGCTGGGCTCGCTGATCGGCGCGTTCCTGGTCGCGGTCATCCGCAACGGCGCGGTCCAGCTCAACATCGGCACCTTCTACCAGAACGTGCTGATCGGCGTGATCATCTGGCTGGCGGTCTGGTGGGACCGCTACCAGCGGCGCAGGCTCGGCGGCGACGCCGGGTGAGCGACGACCTCGCAGCCCGTGGGAAACCGGTGACGAGCAAGGGAGCTCGAGGATGAAGAAGGTTCTGACCGCGGCGTGCGTGCTGGTCTCGGTGGCAGCGGCCGGGTGCAGCGTCGGAGTGCGCGAGCAGACCGGTGGGGGTGGCGACCAGGGCGGGCCGATCAAGCTCGCCGTGGTGCCGAAGGCCATCGGCTTCGACTTCTGGGAGAAGGTGCGGGTCGGCGCGGAGTGCGCGGGCTCCCAGCACCAGGACGTCACCGTGCACTGGGACGGGGTCAACGCGGAGAGCGACGTCAGCGGCCAGCAGAGCTTGCTGCAGGACCTGCTGTCGCAGGGTGACGTCAAGGGCCTGGTGTACGCCGCGACGGACGCCAAGGCGCTGGCCGACGTCACCAAGTCCGCGCAGGGCCAGGGCACCACGGTGGTCAACATGGACTCCGGCACCGACCCCCAGCCCCCGGACGTCCCGGTCTACGCCACCAACAACGTCGCCGCCGCCGAGCAGGCCACCGACCTGCTGGCCGAGCAGCTCGGCGGGACCGGCAAGGTGGCGTTCATCGAGTTCCAGCCGGGCACCAGCACCAACGAGACCCGGGCCGAGGGCTTCGAGCGGGGCATGGCCAAGCACCCGGGCCTGCAGCTGGTGGCGCAGCAGTCCAGCGACAGCGACTTCAACCGCGCGCTGCAGGTCACCCAGGACATCCTCACCGCGAACCCGGACCTCGACGGCATCTACGCGGCCAACGAGCCCAGCGTGCTCGGGGCCGCCGAAGCGGTCCGGCAGGCCGGCAAGGTCGGCCAGGTGAAGATCATCGGGTGGGACACCTCGGAAGGTGAGATCCAGGCGCTGCGCGACGGTGTGATCACCGGCCTGATCGCGCAGAACCCGTTCAAGATGGGCTACGCGGCCGTGAACGCGGCGGTGGCCGAGATCCGCGGTGAGCAGAACCCGTCGCCGGAGACCGACACGGGCTCGACGCTGATCACCGAGGAGAACCTGGACAGCCCCGAGGTGCAGAAGCTGCTCAACCCGTCCTGCGAGAACCCGCCCGCCTGACGGTCCAGCGAGCGCGGCCGGCACCGTGGTCCGGCAGTCCGACGGCGCCGGCCGCGCCGGGCAGGTGCGGCACCCGGACCGCGCACCCAGCGGCGAGGACGTCGTCGCGATCCTGCGCGCGATCGCCGCGCAGGCCGAGGAGCGCTGACCGGGTAGGCCGGTGGGGCGGGAGGTAGAACGGTGCGGTGGGCACCGTGATCCTCAACCCTCTGGTCCAGCAGGTCCTCGACCTGATCGGCATCTTCGCCTTCGCGCTCTCCGGGGCGCTGCTCGCCGTGCGCAAGCGCTTCGACGTGGTCGGCATCGTGGTGCTGGCCGAGGTGACCGCGCTGGGCGGCGGGCTGTTCCGCGACCTGGTGATCGGCGCTGTGCCGCCGGAGGCGTTCACCACCACCTCGTACTTCACCACGCCGCTGGTCGCCTCGGTGGTGGTGTTCTTCTGGCACCCGCGCCTGACGAGGATCCGCCGGTTCGTGCTGTTCTTCGACGCGATCGGGCTGGGTGTGTTCTGCGTGGCGGGCAGCCTCAAGGCGCTGAACCACGGCATGCACCCGCTGGCCGCGGTCGCGCTCGGTGCGGCGACCGCCATCGGCGGTGGGGCCGCCCGCGACCTGCTGGCCGGCGACGTCCCGGCGCTGCTGCACCCGGAGAGCGAGATCTACGCGGTGCCGGCGCTGGTGGGCAGCGGCCTCGTCGCGGTGCTGGCGGTCACGGGCACGCTGACGCCGATCACCAGCGCGCTGGCCGCGCTGCTGGCGGTGGTGGTGCGGCTGCTCGCCCTGCACTACGGCTGGCGTGCGCCGCTGGCGCGCGGTGGGGGCTCGCTATGAGCGCTGCCTGAGGACCGCCAGGGCCTGGTCGGCGTGCGCCTCCACGCGGAACTCGCTGCGGATCACCGCCAGCACCCGGCGCTGCTCGTCGAGGACGAAGGTGTGCCGCTTGACCGGCAGCGGCCCGAACCGGCGCTTTACGCCGAACCGGCGCGCGACGGCACCGTCGGCATCGGACAGCAGCGGGAACGGGAACCCGTGCGCCTCGGCGAACCGCCGCTGCTTGCCGACCTGGTCCGCGCTGATCCCCACCGGCTGCGCCCCGACCTCGGCGAACTCCGCGGCCAGGTCCCGGAAGTGGCAGGCCTCCTTGGTGCACCCGGTGGTCATCGCCGCAGGGTAGAAGAACAGCACGACCGGGCCACCGGCGACGAGCCCGGAGAGCGTGCGCTCCTCGCCGTCCTGGTCCGGCAGCGCGAAGTCCGGCACCACGTCACCCTCGCGCATCCTCGCTCCTTCCCGGTCGATCATGACCAGGGTAGGGGGAGGACCGCGCCGACCGGGTGGCGGCGCGGGCGCTCGGGGTTCCGGTGGACCCCTCGGTGGGGTAGTCGGTGGTATGCCTGAGCTGCCGGACGTCGAGGGTTTCCGCCGGGTCGCGCGGCACGCCGAGAAGCGGCAGGTGCGCGACGTCCGCGTGCACGACGCGCAGGTGCTGCGCGGTGTGGGCGGCGAGGAGTTCCGGGAGGCGGTGCGGCGCCGGTACTTCGGCGAGCCGCGGCGGCACGGCAAGTGGCTGCTCATCCCCACCGGCGGCGCGCCGAACGCGACGCCGGCGGAACCCGTCGTGGTGGCGCACTTCGGGATGACCGGCAGCTTCGAGTGGTGCGACCACGGCACCGAGGCCCACCAGCACGACCGGGTGGTGTTCGACTTCTCCGCCGGGGAGCTGCGGTACCACGACATGCGCAAGCTCACCGGGCTGCACCTGGCGCGCAGGCAGGACGACGTGGACGACCTGCTGGCCGAGCTCGGGCCGGACGCGCAGCGGATCGGCCTCGGGGAGTTCGGCGAGCGGCTCACCCGCACCCGGCGCGGGACCAAGGCGGCGCTGATGGACCAGTCCGTGCTCGCCGGGCTGGGCAACATCTGCACCGACGAGCTGCTGTGGCGCGCCCGCGTCCACCCGAACCGGACCACGACCCAGCTGAGCTCCGACGACCTGGAACGCATGCACGGGGAGATGCGCGCGATGCTGCGTGCCGCCGTCCGGGCCGGGCACGTGCCCGACGACGCGGCCTGGCTGACCGGGCACCGCGACGAGCCGGACCCGCGGTGCCCGCGGTGCTCGACGCCGCTGCGGCGGACGCGGATCGGCGGGCGCGGCACGCTGTGGTGCCCCACCTGCCAACCGCAGTGATGTTCGGAGCGCATGCGGTCGTGCACGGAACGTGGGGTAACCTGAACGCGTTTCGGGGGTCAGGGTCGGATCGGGGGGTTCGACCGCGCGGAGCCGGGAAGCCGTGGGGGCGTGGGGCCGGCTCCGCGCCGCCCGTCCGCGCAGGCGATCACGTGGTCTAGCGCACGTATTACCGGCCAGTAACCGCCTCTCCTGGCATGATCGGCGAGGCAGCGCAGCCGGAATCGGGAAGGATCGTGTGGTGACCAAGATCGAACGCCTGGGAGTCGTCGGCGGCGGGCAGATGGGCGGCGGCATCGCGGAGGTCGGCGCGCGGGCCGGGCTCGACGTCGTCGTGTGCGAGGTCAACGAGGACGCCGCCACCGCCGGCCGGGCCCGGTTGTCGAAGTCGCTGGACCGCGCGGTGCAGAACGGCAAGCTCACCGAGGCCGACCGCGACGCCGCGCTGGAGCGACTGCGCTTCACCACCTCCCTGAGCGACCTGGCGGACCGCTCCATGGTCATCGAGGCCATCGCCGAGGACGAGCAGCTCAAGACCAAGCTGTTCGCCGACCTGGACGAGGTGGTGTCGGACCCGGACGCGATCCTGGCCTCGAACACCTCGTCCATCCCGATCGCCAAGCTGGCCGGTGCCACCGGCCGGCCGCAGCAGGTGCTCGGCGTGCACTTCTTCAACCCGGTCCCGGTGCTCAAGCTCGTCGAGCTGGTGCCGTCGCTGCTGACCTCGGAGGAGACGGTCGAGCGTGCGGCCGCCTTCGCCACCGAGCAGCTGGGCAAGGAGACCATCCGGGCCAAGGACCGCTCCGGGTTCGTCGTCAACGCCCTGCTGGTGCCGTACCTGCTGTCGGCGATCCGGATGGTCGAGGGCGGGTTCGCCAGCGCCGAGGACGTGGACAAGGGCATGGTGCTGGGCTGCGCCCACCCGATGGGCCCGCTGCGCCTGTCCGACCTGGTCGGCCTGGACACGCTCAAGGCGATCGCGGACTCGATGTTCGAGGAGTACGGCGACCCGAACTACGCGGCGCCGCCGCTCCTGCGCCGCATGGTCGACGCGGGCCTGAAGGGCAAGAAGTCCGGCAAGGGCTTCTACGACTACAACTGACGCGGCCCGGAGCGAGGGCGCCTTCCGCGGCAACGGCGGGAGGCGCCCTCGCGCAGGACGCCTCCTCGGTGGGCGGTCCGCTCGCTGGACTGGAAGCGGGGCGTTCCACGACCTTCGTCCCCGGTCTCGCCTCGCCAGCGTTCCCTCGCCGCGCTGCGCGACGAAGAGCAGGCGTTTCGCGATGCGACACTGCGTGGTTCTGAGGCGCTGGAGCGGATTCTGACGCGAGGTGTCGACCAGCGGGGTGAACATGAGCAACCACAACAGGAAACGCGCGATGGCCGCGATCGCGGTGTCACGTGGGCTGACGACGTGGACTTCTCCGACATGACGTGGTTGGAGGGCCACGATGACTGACCAGTTGTACCCGGGCCGACCGAGTGGCGCTCACTTCTCGCCGCCCGGCCGAGCGCCCCAGCGGCCTGCCGCTCTGGAACTGGCAGTCGGAGCGTGGGCGACGGACGCGGTGCTCTACTGGCTGCTCGCTGCGCTCACCACCGGAGGTGCCGTCATCGCGAGCGTGGTCTTCGGTGTCGCAGTCGCCGGGATCCTCGTGTTCGGCTGCTGGAAGGTCCGCTCCGGGCACAACGGCTGGCGAGTCTTCTTCACCGTCCTCTCCGGCTGCTACGCGGTTCTCGTCCCGTTCGGGTTCCTCGACCCGGCGTGGGGCCTCGGGCTGAAGGCGTTCAGCGCGCTCGTCGGCGCACTGGGCGTCACAGGGATCGTGTGCTCGTGGCTGCCTGCCTCGAACCGCTACTTCCACGCCGCTGTCCACCACCGACGCGCCGTGCAAGCTCAGCGGTTCGCGGAGTTCATGAGGGACGATCCGCCCCCGCCTGGTCTGCGGCGCAGGAACCAGCCCCCGCCTCCCGCGTCCGGTGGCTGGAACGGACCACCCCGCAGCAGGTGATCTCCAGTGCCCTTCGGCAGTGTCCCCATCGATCCGCTCGACCGTGGCCCGCTGGCGCTCGTGGCGATCGATCCGATGTGGACACCTCGGTTCCCGAGGCGAGGTCTCGCGCGGTTTCGGGCCTGGTCGTGATCTTCGCGCGGTGTTGCGCGATGTGCGGATCACCAGGACCAGGCCCGACCCACGTCCTGCCTTCGTCTCGGTCGTCCGTTCAGCAGCGTCCCGCGTGGTGGTGCGCGGGGGTGCTGAGGAGGGTGAAGAGCTCCTCGGTGACGCGGGACGGGTCGTCCTCCATGGGGAAGTGGCCCGCGTCGGGGATCGTGGCGAGGGTGGCGTTCGGGATGTCCCGGGCCAGGCGGTGGGCGTGGTCCACCGGTTGCCAGCGGTCCTCGGCGCCCCAGATGACCCGGGTCGGCACGGTCAGGGTGCCCAGCAGCGGAGCCACCCGCTGGGTCGGCGTCGAGTCGTAGTGGCGGACCTGGTGCTCGAAGAACGACGCCCGGCCGACCGGCGTCCGATGTGGACGCAAGTAGGCCTCCAGGGTCTCGCCGGTCATCCGGGCGGGGTCCGCGACCGTCATCGCCAGCTGGCCGGTGAGCATGGCGGCGAACTCCCGTTCCGGCATGGCCGCGTGTTCGTCGAGGTGGTCGCGGATGATCTGCTGCCAGGTGCTCGACGGCCAGGAGTCGTAGCTGACCGAGTCGATCAGGGCCAGCCGCTCGACGCGGTCCGGGTGCGCGGTGGTGAAGAGCTGCGCCACCGCGCCCCCGATGTCGTGCCCGACCAGCGTGCACCGCGGGACGTCGAGCTGCCGCAACAGCTCCGCGAGCAGGTCGGCCTGCGCGGTGACGGACGTGTCGCGGTCGACCGGCCGTTCCGAGGCGCCGTAGCCCAGCAGGTCGTAGACCAGCACGCCGTGGCCCGCCGCCTCGAACGCCGGCACCACGTTCCGCCAGATGTGGGAGTGCGACGGCGTGCCGTGCACGAAGACCAGGACCTCCCCGGTGCTCCCCGGCACGTGCCGGTGAGCCAGCCGGACGCCGTCGACGAGGGTGTGCGCGTCGAGCTTCACGCCGATCCCTCCACGGTGATGACGAGCTTGCCGAAGAAGTCCTTGGCCGCGAAGGCCCGCTGGGCTTCGCGGAGCTCGGGCAGCGGGTAGGTGCCCGCCAGCAGCGGGGTCAGCTCGCCGCGCTGGACGTGGTCGACCAGCTGGGCGAAGTCCTCGTGCGTGCCGAAGGACGAGCCGATCAACTGCAGCTGCCGCAGGTAGACGGTGCGCAGGTCGGTCTCCACCAGCGGCCCGGCGATGCCGCCGGCCACGACGTAGCGCCCGAGCGGGCCGAGCACGCGCAGCAGCGGGGCGAAGGCGGGCCCGGCCACCACGTCGGCCACCACGTCGACGGGACCGACCTCCGCGCGCACCGCCGCGGCCAGGTCGGGGGCGTCGCGGTCCACCGTCGCGTGCGCCCCGAGCCGCAGCGCGCGTTCGCGCTTGGCCGAGCTGGTCACCGCGACCACCCGCGCGCCGCGCAGCGTCGCGAGCTGGACGAGGGCGGAACCGACGCCGCCGGACGCGCCGGTGACCACGACGGTCTCCCCGGCCCGCACGTCAGCCCGGTTGAGCATGCGCATCGCGGTCGTGCAGGCCGTCGGGAAGGTGGCGAGCTCGGCGTCGCTGAGCCGGCTCTGCACCGGGTGGGCGTTGCCGGCCGGGACGGTGGTGAAGTCGGCGAAGCCGCCGTCGCGCTCGCTGCCCAGGTACTCGGTGTCGACGAGCTCGCGCTCGCCACCGGTGTAGAGCATCGGGTCGACGAGGACGCGCTCGCCGAGCCGCGACCGGGGCACGCCCTCCCCGACCTGGTCGATGCGGCCGACCACGTCGGCGCCCTGGATGCGGGGGAACGCCAGCGGCTCGCGCCGCCACCCCGCCGTGCTCGTCGGGTCCTCCGCCGAGCCGTAGGCGCCCTCGCGGGTCCAGACGTCGGTGTTGTTGATGCCCGTCGCGGCGACGCGGACCCGGACCTCGCCGGGACCGGGCTCCGGGGCGGGCACGTCGTCGCGGTACTCCAGCTTCTCCGGCCCTCCGAAGCCGGTGAGCAGCACTGCACGCATGGTGATCGCTCTCCCATCGAGGTATACCGACCGGTGTGGTTACCACCGTAGACCTCGGTGCTGCGTGCGTGTCAACCCACCGGTCGGTATCGTCGCGGCATGGGTGACGTCGTTGGAACGCTGGAGAAGCTGACCCCGGCCGGCCGGAAGGTGCTCGACGTGGCGGCCGAGCTGTTCTACCGGCAGGGCATCCACGCCGTCGGCGTCGAGGCCATCGCCTCCGACGCCGGGGTGACCAAGAAGACGCTCTACTCGTGCTTCGGGTCGAAGGACCGGCTCGTCGCCGCGTACCTGGTCGAGCGCGACCGGCGCTGGCGGCGGTGGTTGCAGGACTGGGTGGCCGAGCACGCGAGCGGTCCGCGCGAGCAGCTGCTGGCCACCTTCGACGCGCTCGGCGCGTGGATGGAGCGCGAGGACTTCCGCGGCTGCGGTTTCGTCAACGCGCTGGCGGAGATCCCGGAGCCCGACCACCCCGGGCGGTCGGTCGTCCTCGAGCAGAAGCGGTGGATGCGCGACTACTTCGAGCGGCTCGCCTCCGACGCCGGTGTCGCCGACCCGGCGGGGCTCGCGGAGAGCGCGCTGCTGCTCTACGAGGGGGCGACGGTCGTGGCGTCGACCGAGTTCCCCTGGGCGGTGGAGCGGGCGCGGCGGGCCGCGGCGGCGCTGCTCGGCGCCTGACTCGCCGGGGGTGCGGTCAGTCCGCGCCGGGCGTGATGGTGGCGCGCAGGGCGTCGACCGCGTGCTGTCGGTGCTCGTCGAGCATCCGGACGAGGTCCTCGGCCCGCCGTTCCTGCGCCGCCGCGACGATCGCGTCGTGCTCCTGGCGGACGCGCGCGCGGTTGGCGTCGGAGTTGTAGTAGACCGCGCGGTAGGCGTCGGTGGCGTCCCACAGGGTACGCACGACGCGCAGCAGCCGCGGCATGCCCGACGGCTCCAGCAGTGCGAAGTGGAAGCGGCGGTTGGCCGCGATCATGGCGACCAGGTCGTCGCTGTCGGCCGCCTTCTCCACGTCCAGCTGGGCGTCGGCGATGCGTGCCAGGTCGGTGTCGGTGAACCGCTCGGTGGCCACGGTCGCGGCCTCCGCCTCCAGCAGCTGCCGCATCCGGTAGACCTCCAGCAGGTCGCGCAGCGACAGCTCGGCCACCGAGTAGCCGCGGTGCGGCTGGTAGACGACCTGGCCCTCCGCCTCCAGCGTCTTCAGCGCTTCGCGCAGCGGCACCCGGCTCACGCCCAAGCGCTGGGCGATGGAGTCCTGCCGGATCGGCTGACCCGGTGCCAGCTCCCCGGACACGATGGACCGGCGCAGCTCGCCGAGGACGAACTCCTGCGTGGTGGGTGGTCGCTGCATCCCCGGTCCTCCGTTGCTCGTGGTCCGCTGATCCCTTGACCGGCTGCGCCGCAACTGTATATTGGATCCAAAATCGCGGTGACGCAAGCCACCAGCACGGTCGTGCTGGGGAAAGGCGGGTGGATGGCAACGCTGCCGATGGAGGGCGTGGTCGTCGCGGACTTCAGCCGGGTCCTCGCCGGGCCGTACGCGACCATGCTGCTGGCGGACCTCGGGGCCACGGTGATCAAGGTCGAGCGTCCCGGTACCGGCGACGACACCCGCTCGTGGGGACCGCCCTGGACCGAGCACAGCTCCTCCTACTTCGAGTCGGTCAACCGCAGCAAGCGCAGCATCGTCCTCGACCTCGACGACCCGCAGGACCGGGCGACCGCGCACGAGCTGGTCCGCCGCGCCGACGTGATGGTGCAGAACTTCAAGCCCGGCGGCCTGGCCCGCCACGGGCTGGACCACGCCGCCGCGCGCGAGCTCAACCCCCGGCTCGTCTACACCTCGATCTCCGGGTTCGGCAGCGCCGGGGGTGCGGACCTGCCCGGCTACGACTTCGTGGTGCAGGCGCTGGGCGGGCTGATGAGCATCACCGGCGACCCCGACGGCCCGCCGACGAAGGTCGGCGTGGCCCTGGTGGACGTGCTCACCGGCAAGGACGCGGCGCTGGGCATCATGGCCGCGCTGCGGCACCGCGAGCTCACCGGCGAGGGGCAGCACGTCGAGGTGAACCTGCTGTCCAGCCTGCTGGCGTCGCTGGTGAACCAGATGAGCGGGCTGCTGACCACCGGTGTCGCGCCGCAGCGGATGGGCAACCGGCACCCGAGCATCGCCCCGTACGAGACGCTGCGCTGCGAGGACGCCTTCCTGGCCGTCGCGGTCGGCAACGACGGCCAGTTCCGCAAGCTCTGCGAGGCGCTGGGGCTGGTCGAGCTGCCCGACGACCCGCGCTTCGCCACGAACGCGCAGCGGGTCGCGCACCGCGACGAGCTGGCCCGGCTGCTGGAGAACGTGCTCGGCGCCCGCACCGCGGCCGACTGGCAGGAACGCCTGCAGCGCGTGGGGATCGCGTGCGGGCAGGTCAACGACCTGTCGCGGGCGGTGCACTACGCCGAGTCCCTGGGCCTGCGGCCGATGGTCGACCCCGGTGGTGGGGCGGCGATGCAAGTGCGGATGCCCATCGACTTCTCCGCGCACGGCAGCGCCGCACCGACCCCGCCGCCGCTGCTCGGCGAGCACGGCCAGGAGGTGCTCTCCTGGCTCAAGGACCCCGCGCAACCGCTTCCCCACATCTCCCGCTGACCGCGCGGGGGCGGGTCGGGCGCTGCGCGCTCGCGCGATCAGTGCGTGAGGCGTCGCTTGCCGCGGCTCACACGAGGAACGAGGAGGAACCCGCAATGAGTGCCGGTGGAAAGAGCCCCGCGTTCGACCCGCGCGACCCGCTCGGGATCGACGCCGAATTCACCCCGGAGCAGCTGGCGATCCGCGACAGCGTGCGCGCGCTGTGCCGCGACCACGTGCAGCCGCACGTGGCGGAGTGGTTCGAGCGCGGGGAGTTCCCGCAGGCCCGCGAACTGGCCCGGGAGCTCGGCAAGCTCGGCGTGCTGGGCATGCACCTGGAGGGCTACGGCTGCGCGGGTCTGTCCGCTGTGGACTACGGCATCGCCTGCGAGGAGCTGGAGTCCTGCGACTCCGGGCTGCGCTCGCTGGTGTCGGTGCAGGGCTCGCTGGCGATGTTCGCCATCTGGCGGTGGGGTTCGGAGGAGCAGAAGCAGCACTGGCTGCCGCAGATGGCGGCGGGGGAGGCGATCGGCTGCTTCGGCCTGACCGAGCCCGACCACGGCTCCGACCCCGCGTCGATGCGCACCACCGCCCGGCGCGACGGCTCCGACTGGGTGCTCAACGGCCGCAAGATGTGGATCACCAACGGCAGCATCGCCTCGGTGGCCGTGGTGTGGGCCAAGACCGACGAGGGCGTGCGCGGCTTCGTCGTCCCGACCGACACGCCGGGCTTCTCCGCCCCGGAGATCAAGCACAAGCTGTCGCTGCGCGCCTCGGTCACCAGCGAGCTGGTGCTCGACGACGTCCGGTTGCCCGCGGACGCGGTGCTGCCGGAGGTCACCGGCCTGCGCGGGCCGCTGTCCTGCCTCAACGAGGCGCGCTACGGCATCGTGTGGGGCGCGGTCGGGGCCGGTCGCGCCTGCCTGGAGGCGGCGCTGGACTACGCGACCACCCGCGAGCAGTTCGGTCGGCCGATCGGCGGGTTCCAGCTCACCCAGGGCAAGCTCGCCGACATGGCGGTGCGCGTGCAGAACGGCCGGCTGCTGGCGCTGCACCTCGGTCGCCGCAAGGACGCCGGGCAGCTCGTCCCGCAGCAGGTCAGCTTCGGCAAGCTGGACAACGTGCGCGGCGCGCTGGAGGTCGCCCGGACCGCCCGCACCATCCTCGGCGCGAACGGGATCTCCTTGGAGTACCCGGTGATCCGGCACATGACCAACCTGGAGTCGGTGCTGACCTACGAGGGCACCAGCGAGATGCACGCCCTGACCATCGGCCAGGCCCTCACCGGCCAGAACGCCTTCCGCGGCTGATCGGCGGCCCCCGGCTCACCTCCCGCGGCGGTGCCGCCAGCCGACCAGCTGAGGGGTGACGGGCACCTCTCGCCGACCCGCTTGGCGAGCGGTGCCCTTCACCTCGTCGTGCCGTGGGCGCGCGGGACCCCCGGCACTCGGTGCCGGTTCTGCTCTGGAGCTGCGGTCCACGACGACGTGCGACCCCGGTGGGAACCGGACGTCTGGTTCCCACCGGAGTCGCGGGACCGCGCGCCGCGGGCCGTCCGGGGACGCCGCCCCGGGAGGGTCACCAGACGGTGAAGCCGCCGTCGACGACGACGTTGCTGCCGGTGACGAAGCTGCCGGCCTCGGAGGCCAGGAACACCGCGGCGGGACCGATCTCGCGGGGTTCGGCGACCCGGCCCATCGGGGTCTGCGCCAGCCACTGCGAGTACCACTCGGGCTGCGTGTCCTGCACGCCCTTGAGCAGGTCCGTCCCGGTGTAGCCGGGGGAGATGGAGTTGACCCGCACGCCGCGGCCGCCCCACTCCCCGGCCAGCGACTTGGTCAGCATGATCACCGCGGCCTTCGAGGTGTTGTAGTGCGCCTGCGGCTGCGGGTGGTTGGAGATCATCCCGGACATCGACGCGATGTTGATGATCGACCCCGAGCCCTGGGCCAGCATCGCGCGGCCCACCTCGCGGCAGCACCAGAACACCGCGTCCAGGTTGAGCCCCAGCACGCGCCGCCACGTCTCGTCCGACATGGACTCGGCCGGTTCGTTGGTGACCATGCCCGCGTTGTGCACCGAGACGTCGATGCGGCCGTGGTCGGCCACGACCCGCTCGACCAGTCCGGCCACCGCGGCCGAGTCCGTGACGTCGACCTGGTGGAAGCTGCCCTCGACCTCCTCGGCGGCGCTGCGCCCGGTGTCCGGGTTGATCTCGGCGATCACCACGTGCGCTCCCGCGCCGCGCAGCGCCTTGGCGATCTCCAGCCCGATGCCCTGGCCGCCGCCGGTGACCAGAGCGACCCTGTCCTGCAACGAGAAGACGTCGTTGCCCATGCGTCCCGCCTTTCCGCGTGGTTGCGCCGCGATCGTGACACCAGTGCCAGGGCGAAGTGAACCAGTGATCGCTCGGCGGGGCCAGGCGCGGCGGTCAGCGGAGCAGGGGCGGGAGGACGCGGTGGGTCCAGTCGGTGGCGCGCTCGTAGGCGTGGGCCAGCTGCAGCAGCGGCCACTCGCCGTGGTTGCGGCCGATCAGCTGGACGCCCATCGGCAGGCCCGACGCGGCGCAGCCCACCGGGAGGTTGGCCACCGGGTGCCCGGCCAGGGTCCACGGCGCCACCACTTCCATCCAGCGGTGGTAGGTGTCCATCGTCCGGTCGCCGATCTGCTGCGGCCAGCGCTGCCCGGCGTCGAACGGGAAGACCTGCGCGCTCGGCGCGAGCAGGAAGTCGTACTCGTCGAACACCTCCGCCACCGCCGCGTACCACGCGTCGCGGCCGGTCAGCGCGCGGCTGATGTCGTCGACGCTGAGCCGGTGGTAGTTCTCGACCTCGAACACCAGCTCGGGCTTGAGCTGCGCGCGCCGGGCGGGGTCGGCGTAGAGCGCGGCGTGGTCGCGCCCGACGGTCCACGACCGCCACAGCAGGAACGTCTCCCACGCCTGCTCGACCGGCAGCCGCGCGGCCACCGGCTCGACCTCGCAGCCGATCTCCCGGAAGGCGGCGAAGGACTCGGCGCACAGCTCCAGCAGCCCGGGTTCGGTGGCCAGGTAGCCGGAGAAGTCACCGACCCAGCCGATCCGGACGCCGGCGGGGTCGTGCTCCAACCGGCCGGCGAACAGCTGGGGGTCCTGCTCGAGGCTCAGCGGCGAGCGCTCGTCGGGCCCGGCCATCGTGGAGAGCAGCAGCGCCACGTCCCGCACCGTGCGCCCCATCGGACCGATCACCGACGGCGAGCTGAGGAAGCCCTCGGAGGGGACCCGCCCGAAGCTCGGCCGCAGTGACACGACGTTGTTCCAGGCGGCCGGGTTGCGCAGCGACCCCATGAAGTCGCTGCCGTCGGCGACCGGGAGCATCCGCAGCGCCAAGGCCGCCCCGGCACCGCCGCTGCTGCCGCCCGCGCTGCGCGTGGTGTCGTAGGGGTTGAGGGTCGTGCCGAACACCGGGTTGAAGGTGTGCGAGCCGAGGCCGAACTCGGGGACGTTGGTCTTGCCGATCACGATCGCGCCCGCCTCGCGCATCCGCCGCACGTGCAGCGCGTCGGCCTCCGCGACCGAGTCGGCGAGCAGCGGTGAGCCCTTCGTGGTGGGCAGCCCGGCGGCGTCGGAGAGGTCCTTGACGGCGACCGGGAACCCGTGCATCCAGCCGCGGCGCTCGCCCCGGTCGAGCTCGCGGTCCCGTTCCCGGGCCTGCTCCACCAGCTCGTCGGCGTCGACGCGGGAGACGATCGCGTTGACCTGCGGGTTGAACCGGTCGACGTGCGCCAGGTAGGTCTCCATGACCTCCACGCAGCTGACCTCGCGGCGGGAGATGAGCCAGGACAGCTCGACCGCGTCGAGCAGCACCAGGTCGGGGATCTTCGAGGCGGGCAGTCCGGAACCGGGGGCCACCACCGACACGCGCGTCCTCCTGTGCTCGATCGACTCCACCGACTCTTGCGGTGCCGGCGTCGCACGTCAACCGCCTGCCGGCGGCAGCGGGCACGCAGAGGCGTACGTCACCTTAGCGTTGCTAAAAACCATGCGGGTTCTCAGGCTGAGGTGACCAGGACCGCTCGACGCCGAGGAGGAGCCGGGATGCCCGCAGTGGCGGCAGTCGGGCAGCAGCGGAGCGTCGGGACCGCGCGCGTGCTGTCGTCGGTCGCTGCGGTGGTCACCGTCGGGGTGTTCCCGGTGTTCCTCGTGGGCGGGCTCGGCGTGCAGCTGCAGCAGGAGTTCGGCTTCGGTGCGGCGCTGCTGGGCGTCGGCGCGGCCGGGTTCTTCGGCGTCGCCGCGCTGTCGTCGCGGACGATGGGCTGGCTCGTCGAGAGGATCGGCGCGCGGAAGGGCATGCGGATCGGCGCGCTGGGCAGTGCGCTGTGCCTGTTCGGGCTGGCCGCCGCGCCCAGCTCGGCCCTGCTGCTGGCGCTGCTGTGGGTGGCCGGCCTGCCCAACTCGCTGGCCCAGCCGGCGTCGAACCTGCTCATCGCGCAGGGCATCCCGGTCAACCGGCGCGGCATGGGCTTCGGCGTCAAGCAGTCCTCGATCCCGGCGGCCACGCTGCTGGCCGGGGTGGCGGTGCCCGCCGTGGCGCTGACCATCGGCTGGCGGTGGGTGTTCGTCATCGCCGGCGTGATCGGCCTGCTCGCCGCCACCGCGGTGCCGCGGCTGCCGGAGGCGGAGCGCTCCACGTCCAGCGGCGCGGCCGGCGGTCCCCCGGGCGGGCGGCGCGGGGCGCTGTTCCTGCTGGCCATCTCCGGTGGGCTCGGGTCGGCCGCGGCCAACGCGCTCGGCGCGTTCGTCACCAGCACGGCGGTCGAGGTCGGGTTCAGCCCGTCGGCGGCCGGGCTGGTGCTGTCGCTGGGCTCGGCCACCGGCCTGACCATCCGGTTGTGCGCGGGAGTGGTCGCCGACCGCCGCAACCCGAACCTGGTGCGGGTCATCTCCGCGATGCTGGTGATCGGCTCGGCCGGCTTCGGCCTGATGGCGGTGAGCTCGCCGGTGGCGTTCCTGGTCGGGGTGTCCATCGGGTTCGGCGCCGGCTGGGCGTGGCCCGGACTGCTCAACTTCGCCGTCGCCAAGATCGCCCCGGACCGGGTCGCGAGCGCCACCTCGTTCACCCAGACCGGCGTCTACCTCGGGGGCAGCCTGGGACCGCTGCTGTTCGGCCTGCTCGCCGAGCACGCCGGGCTGGCCGGGGCCTGGCTGGCCGCGGGCGCGGCGGCGATCGTGGCGGGCGTCCTGCTGCTGTTCGTCCGCCGCTGACCGGCGGGCGTCACGTCGACTTGCGGGCCACCCCGCCGTGGAGGACGCGGTACCGGCCCGCCGCGCCGACCGGGTGCTCCGGGTCGGGGCGCCAGTCCGCGAGGTGGGTCGTGCCCGGCGGCAGGACCTCGAAGTCGCCGAAGAGCTTGTCGATCCAGCTCGTCTCCCGCGGGTGCAGCGGGTCGGAGGTCTGTGCGTAGCAGTCGGCCAGCACCTGGACCGCCTCCGGTTCGCTGGTGCCGGTCACGTGCGAGACGACCAGGTGGCTGCCCGGCACCACCGCGTCCCGGTAGGCCTCCACCAGTCCCGCGGGGTCGTCGGCGTCGGGGACGAAGTGCAGCACCGAGGTCATCAGCACGCCCACCGGCTCGCGCAGGTCGAGCATCCGCCGGGCTTCCGGGGAGCGCAGGACCGACTCGGGGTCCCGGCAGTCGGCCAGCAGGATCTCCGCGCGCGGCTCGTCGGCCAGCAACGGCCTGCTGTGCGCGACGGTCAGCGGCTCGTTGTCCACGTACAGCACCCGGAAGTCGCGGGTGCGCCGCCGCGCCACCTCGTGCAGGTGCCCGATGGTCGGGATGCCAGAGCCCAGGTCGAGGAACTGGCGCACCCCGCTGGCCAGCAGGAACTCCACGGCGCGGCGCAGGAAGGCGCGGTTCTCCCGGTAAGAGGCGCCGATGCCCGGCAGCACCCGCTCGACGCGCTCGACGAAGTCGCGCTCCACGCCGAAGTTGTGCCCCCCGCCCAGGAACGCGTCGTAGATGCGGGCGGCGGCAGGCCGGGTGATGTCCATCTGGCGGACCGGCGCGTTGCGCGCGTCGACCATGGTCCTCCCCTCCTCGGTGGAATCGTACAGTAACCGGCTCGTGACCCAGGGTGTCCGCAGGTCCGCTCGCGTGCCGCCCTTGCTGATCGTCGTGACCCAGACCACGATGGGTCCTCCGCGACGTTCTCCCGGGAGGTGCTCGTGACCGACGTGCGCGCAGTGGTGGCGACCGGCAAGGGCAGACCGGTCGAGGTGGTGACGATCGACGTCCCGGACCCCGGCCCCGGTGAAGCGGTGGTCCGGGTGCAGGCCTGCGGGGTGTGCCACACGGACCTGCACTACCGCGAAGGCGGGATCAGCGACGACTACCCGTTCCTGCTCGGCCACGAGGCGGCCGGCGTCGTCGAGGCCGTCGGCGAGGGCGTCCGGGACGTGCAGCCCGGCGACTTCGTGGTGCTGAACTGGCGCGCGGTCTGCGGGCTGTGCCGGGCGTGCAAGCGCGGTCGGCCGCAGTACTGCTTCGCCACCCACAACGCCGCCAACCCGATGACGCTCGACGGGACCCCGCTGTCCCCGGCGCTGGGCATCGGCGCGTTCGCCGAGAAGACCCTCGTGCACGCCGGGCAGTGCACCAAGGTCGACCCGTCGGCGCGGCCCGCCGTGGTCGGGCTGCTCGGCTGCGGCGTGATGGCCGGGATCGGCGCGGCGGTCAACACCGGCGGGGCCGGGCCGGGCGACACGGTCGCGGTGATCGGCTGCGGCGGCGTCGGCGACGGCGCGATCGCCGGGGCGAACATGGCCGGGGCACGCCGGATCATCGCGGTGGACACCGACCCCACGAAGCTGGACTGGGCCCGGCAGTTCGGCGCCACGCACGTGGTCAACGCCTCCGAGACCGACACCGTCGCGGCCGTGCAGGAACTCACCGGCGGCTTCGGCGCCGACCTGGTGATCGACGCGGTCGGCCGGCCCGAGACCTTCCAGCAGGCCTTCTACGCGCGGGACCTGGCGGGCACCGTGGTGCTGGTCGGGGTGCCGACCCCGGAGATGAAGCTGGAGATGCCGCTGCTGGACGTCTTCAGCCGTGGCGGGGCGATCAAGTCGTCCTGGTACGGCGACTGCCTGCCCGAGCGCGACTTCCCGATGCTGGTGGAGCTCTACCAGCAGGGGCGGCTGCCGCTGGAGAGGTTCGTCAGCGAGGAGATCGCCTTGGACGAGGTGGAGCAGGCGTTCGCGAAGATGGAACGCGGCGAGGTGCTGCGCTCGGTGGTGGTGCTGTGATGGCCGCGCGCATCGACCACACCACGACCTCGGGCACGTTCTCGCTGGACGGCCAGACCTTCGACGTCGACAACAACGTGTGGGTCGTCGGCGACGACGCCGAGTGCGTGGTCATCGACGCGCCGCACGACGTCGACGCCATCCGCGAGCTGGTCGGCGACCGCACGGTGCGGGCGGTGCTGTGCACGCACGCGCACGACGACCACGTGCGCGTGGCCCCGGAGCTGGCCGCGGCGGTCGGCGCGCCGGTCCTGCTGCACCCCGACGACATGGTGCTGTGGCGGCTGACCCACCCGGACCGCGAACCCGATGGGGAGCTCACCGACGGCCAGGTGGTCCAGGTCGGCGGCGTCGGCCTGCGCGTGCTGCACACGCCGGGCCACGCGCCGGGCGCGGTGTGCCTGCACTCGCCGGAGCTGGGCGTGGTGTTCACCGGCGACACGCTGTTCGCCGGCGGCCCCGGTGCGACCGGCCGGTCCTACTCGGACTTCGGCACCATCACCGAGTCCATCCGGGACCGGTTGCTGCCGCTGCCCGAGGACACCGAGGTGCGCCCCGGGCACGGCGAGAGCACCACGATCGGCGCGGTGCGGACGCACTTCGACGAGTGGGTCGCGCGCGGCTGCTGATCGACGCGGCACGCGTGGCGGGTAGGTTCCCCGTTACCACTTTCGGCGGATGAGGCTGCGCGGCGCAGTGCGCACGATCTTGGTCGTGAGCGGGGACGGGGCTGCTCACGGTCGGCGCCACGAGCCGACCCGCGCGCCGTGTGAGGCAGGTCCGATGGTCGATCAGGTGCTGAGCCGCACTGCTGTGCCGAGCCCGCGAACGGGGCTGTGGAGCCGGCTGGTGGCGCACCGCGCGGTCATCGGCGACATCGCCTTCGTGCTGGTGCTGGCGGTGGCGCACGGGTTCGACCTGTCCATCGGGGACCACCCGCCGTGGATGGACTGGTGGTGGCCGCTGGTGGTGAGCGTGCCGACCACCGCGATGCTGGTGCTGCGGCGGCGGATGCCGTGGACGGTGCTGCTGGTGGTCCTGTCGGTCACCGTCGTGCTCACCCTGTTCAAGCTCTACATCGGCGGCCTGAACCTGGCGATCCTGGTCGCGGTCTACTCGGTCTGCGTGCGCGCGTCGCTGGCCGTGTCGGTGCTCGTCGCGACGCTCGGGATGACCTTCCCGGTCGCCCAGGTGCTCGTCTTCGAGCTGACCCCGGTGGAGGCCTTCCTGCGGCTCACCGGCGGGGTGGTCAACCTGGTGATGGTCATCGGGTGGGCGCGGGCGATGCAGGTCGGACGGCGGCGCGCGGCGCAGCTGGAGCAGACCCTGACCATGCTCGACGAAGCGCGCGACCAGCTGGCCGCGGACGCGGCGGCCGTCGAGCGGGCCCGGATCGCGCGGGAGTTCCACGACATCGTCTCGCACAACCTCTCGGTGGTGGCCCTGCGCGCGGGCGTCGCGCGGGCGCTCATCGACCGCGACCAGGAGCACGCGCGGCAGACCCTGCAGGAACTGGAGCAGAGCTCGCGCAGCGCGCTGGGGGAGATGCGCAACCTGCTCAACGCGCTGCGCGACCGCGACTCGGCCGGCCAGGACCCGAGGGACTGGCAGCCGACGCCGGGCCTCGACGGGGTGGACGCGCTGATCGACTCGGTCCGCGGTGGTCAGGTCGAGTGGCGGGTGGACCGGCGCGGGCAGGTCCGCCAGCTCGGGTCCGGGGTGGAGATGACCGCCTACCGGATCGTGCAGGAGGCGATGACCAACGTGCTCAAGCACGCCGGGTCCGGGCGGGCGCGGGTGCTGCTGGACTACGGGCCGACCGCGTTGCGCATCGAGGTGACCAACCAGTTGGGTCCGGGGGAGGCACCGCCGGTGTCCCCTCTTCCGGGGCACGGGCTCATCGGTCTGCGGGAACGCGTTGCGCTGCTGGGCGGAACCTTGACCGCCCACCCGGTTCTGAACGGTTTTCACCTCGAAGCCGTGTTACCGTGCGCGGAAGGTTCGGACCTGACCTGATCGGAACCAGGTCGGCCCGGAGCGAGGAGGACCGGCGTGGGTACTGAGGACACGACCGTCCTGGTCGTCGACGACCAAGCGATGATCCGCGCGGGACTGGTGGCGCTGCTGAACAACGAGCCAGGCCTGCGCGTGCTCGCCGAAGCCGCTGACGGCGAGGCAGCGCTGGCCGCGGTGCGGCGGCGCCGGCCCGACGTGGTGCTCATGGACGTGCGCATGCCCGGCATGGACGGGATCAGGGCCGCCACCGAGATCATCGCCGAGACCGGCGGTGAGACCGCGGTGATCATGCTCACCGTGCACGACCTCGACGAGTACGTCTACGCGGCGCTGCGCGCCGGGGCCAGCGGGTTCCTGCTCAAGGACGCCGCCCCGGAAGACCTGGTCAAGGCGGTGCGCACGGTCGCGGCCGGGGAGGCGCTGCTGGCCCCGCGGGTCACCAAGCGGCTGCTGCAGCGCTTCGCCGCGCTCGGCGTGCGCGACGCGCGCAGCGAGCTCAGCGCGCTGACCGAGCGGGAACTGGACGTGCTGCTGGAGGTGGCCAAGGGCGGTTCGAACGCCGAGATCGCGCGCAACCTCGGCCTGGCGGAGCTGACGGTCAAGTCGCACCTGTACCACGTGATGCAGAAGCTGCACCTGAGCTCCCGCACCCAGCTCGTGATCACGGCCTACGAGACCGGCCTGGTCTGCCCCGGCCAGGACAACAGCAACCTCCGCCGGGCCTCCGCCTGAGGCGACGGCCCGGGACCGGCACCCGCCTGGCCGGGGCGCGGCTCGGGATTCGGGGTCTAATGGGGACATGAGCCCTTCGCTGCGAGTCGGTCTCGTCGGGTACGGCGTCGGGGGCGCGGTCTTCCACGCGCCGCTGATCGCCGCGCACCCGGCGCTGCAGTTGTCCGCGGTGGTCACCGCCAACCCCGAACGGCAGCAGCGGGTGCGCGCCGAGCACCCCGAGGCCGCGGTGGTCGACGACGTGGACGCGCTGCTGGCCGGGGACGTGGACCTGGTCGTGGTGGCGAGTCCGAACCGGACGCACGTCGAACTGGCCACCAAGGCGATCGACGCCGGGCTGCCGGTGGTGGTGGACAAGCCGTTCACGCCGACCGCGGTGGAGGGGCGGCGGCTGGTCGAGCACGCCGAGGCCAAGGGCGTGCTGCTCACGGTCTTCCAGAACCGCCGGTGGGACAGCGACGTGCGCACCGTGGCCAAGCTCCTCGACCAGGGCGCGCTCGGCCGGGTGCACCGCTTCGAGTCCCGGTTCGAGCGCTGGTCGCCGGTCCCGAAGCCGACCTGGCGCGACTCCGGCGGCGCGGCGGACGTCGCGGGCATCCTCTACGACCTGGGCAGCCACCTCATCGACCAGGCCCTGCAGCTGTTCGGACCGGTCGCGGCGGTGTACGCGGAGATCGACCGCCGCCGGGCGGGCGTGCAGGCCGACGACGACTCCTACCTGGCGCTCACCCACACCAACGGCGTGCGCACGCACCTGTGGATGAGCAAGGTCGCGGCCCAGCCCGGACCGCGGTTCCGGGTGCTCGGCGACCGGGCGACCTTCACCAAGCACGGCGTCGACCCGCAGGAGGCGGCGCTGCGCGCCGGGCGCCGGCCGGTGGACGACTCCTGGGGCCGCGAGCCCGAGGAGAGCTGGGGCGTGCTGGGCGTCGGCGACGAGGTCCGCCGCGTGCCCAGCGAGCGGGGCGACTACCTGGCGTTCTACGACGGCGTCGTGAAGGCGCTGCGCGAGGGCGCACCGCCGCCGGTCGACCCGGCGGACGCGGTGGCGGCGCTGGACATCATCTCCGCGGCCCACCGCTCGGCCGCGGAGATCACCGTCGAGCGGCTGCTGTAGCCGGTCGCTCCGGAGGCCGCAGCCGCGCCCGCGGTCGTCTGCGGGGTCGCGCCGAGTTGCGAACCCGCCTCGGCGTCCCACGCTGGACGGCGGGCCGACGAGCGCGAAGGAGCTGCGGATGAGCGAGACCAGCGTCGAAGCCGCCAGCGCCGAGTGGATCACCACTCCGGCCGTGTCCGAGCACCTCGAGCGGCCAGAACTGGACGGCCTGCAGCTGTGGTGGCGGGCCGCCAACTACCTCTCCGTCGGGCAGATCTACCTGATGGACAACCCGCTGCTGCGGGAACCGCTGCGACCCGAGCACGTCAAGCCCCGGCTGCTGGGCCACTGGGGCACCACACCCGGGCTGAACTTCGTCTACGCGCACCTGAACCGGGCGATCCGGGAGCGCGACCTGGAGATGATGTACGTGATCGGTCCCGGTCACGGCGGCCCCGGGCTGGTCGCGGCGGCGTGGCTGGAGGGCACCTACAGCGAGGTCTACCCCGACGTCGCGCAGGACTACGAGGGGCTGCGCCGGCTGGTCACCCAGTTCTCGTTCCCGGGCGGGGTCCCCAGCCACGTCGCGCCGGAGACGCCGGGGTCGATCCACGAGGGCGGCGAGCTGGGCTACTCGCTGTCGCACGCCTACGGGGCGGCCTTCGACAACCCGGACCTCATCGTGGCGTGCGTGGTCGGTGACGGCGAGGCCGAGACCGGTCCGCTGGCCACCAGCTGGCACGGCAACAAGTTCCTCAACCCCGTCACCGACGGCGCGGTGCTGCCGATCCTGCACCTCAACGGCTACAAGATCGCCAACCCGACGGTGCTGGCGCGCATCCCCGACGACGAGCTGCTGAGCATGCTGCGCGGCTGCGGCTACGAGCCGTACCTGGTGTCCGGTTCGGCGCCGGAGCCGATGCACCACCTGTTCGCCGCGACCCTGGACCGGTGCCTGGACGAGATCCGCTCGATCCAGCGCCGCGCCCGCCGCGACGGCTGGACGCAGCGGCAGCGGTGGCCGATGATCGTGCTGCGCACCCCGAAGGGCTGGACCGGACCGTCCATGGTGGACGGACATCCGGTGGAGGGGTCGTGGCGCTCGCACCAGGTGCCGATCAGCGACCCGCGCGGCAACCCCGAGCACCTGCGCCTGCTGGAGTCCTGGCTGCGCAGTTACGTGCCCTCCGAGCTGTTCGACGACGACGGCGCCCCGGTGCGCCGCATCCAGGAGCACAACCCGACCGGTGACCGGCGGATGAGCGCCAGCCCGCACGCCAACGGCGGCCTGCTGCTGCGGGCGCTGCGGTTGCCGGACTTCCGCGACTACGCGGTGGAGGTCGAGGAACCCGGCGCGACGACCGGCGAAGCCACCCGGGTGCTCGGCGAGTTCCTGCGGGACGTGGTGCGCCGCAACGCCGACGCCCGCAACTTCCGGGTGTTCGCACCGGACGAGAACAACTCCAACCGGCTCAACGCGATCCTGGAAGCCACCTCCCGCGCGTGGGACGCCGAGACCGAGCCGGACGACGACGCGCTGGCCCCCAGCGGGCGGGTGATGGAGGTGCTGTCCGAGCACACCTGCCAGGGCTGGCTGGAGGGCTACCTGCTCACCGGCAGGCACGGTCTCTTCTCCTGCTACGAGGCGTTCGCGCACATCGTGGACTCGATGGTCAACCAGCACGCCAAGTGGCTCAAGGTCAGCCGCGGGCTGTCCTGGCGAGCGCCGATCGCCTCGCTCAACCACCTGCTCACCTCGCACGTGTGGCGGCAGGACCACAACGGCTTCTCGCACCAGGACCCGGGGTTCATCGACCACGTGGTGAACAAGAAGGCCGAGATCGTGCGGGTCTACCTGCCCCCGGACGCGAACACCCTGCTGTCGGTGGCCGACCACTGCCTGCGCAGCCGCGACTACATCAACGTGGTGGTGGCCGGCAAGCAGCCCGCCCCGCAGTACCTGGACATGGACGCCGCGGTGGCGCACTGCACCCGGGGCATCGGGATCTGGGACTGGGCCAGCAACGACCAGGACGGCGAGCCGGACGTGGTGCTGGCCTGCGCCGGGGACGTGCCGACGATGGAGGTGCTGGCCGCCGTCGACCTGCTCCGCGGGTACTTCCCGGACCTGCGGATGCGCGTGGTCAACGTGGTCGACCTGATGCGGCTGCAGGACGAGCGGGAGCACCCGCACGGCCTGTCCGACGCCGAGTTCGACAGCCTCTTCACCCGCGACAAGCCGGTGATCTTCAACTACCACGGCTACCCGTGGCTGATCCACCGGCTGACCTACCGGCGGCACAACCACGACAACATCCACGCCCGCGGCTACAAGGAGGAGGGCACCACGACGACCCCGTTCGACATGTGCGTGCTCAACCAGATCGACCGGTTCAACCTGGCCATCGACGTGATCGACCGGGTGCCGCGGTTGGGGCCGAGCGCGGCGTACGCGCGGGAGGCGCTGCTGGCGAAGCTGATCGAGCACCGGCACTACGTGACCACCCACGGCGAGGACCTGCCGGAGGTGCGGGACTGGACGTGGTCGGCTCGATGAGGGTGCTGACCGTCAACGCGGGCTCCAGCAGCCTGAAGCTCGTGCTGCTCGACGACGACGAGGTGGTCGACCACGAGCACCTGGAGCGGTGGGACGGCGAGCCGGAGCCGCTCCGCCGGTTCCTGGACACGCACGGGGCCGACGCCATCGGGCACCGCGTCGTGCACGGCGGGAACCGGATCGTCGCGGCGACGGTGGCCGATGACGACGTGGTCGACCACCTCGCGTCGCTGGTCGAGCTGGCGCCGCTGCACCAGCCGCGGGCCCTGGAGGGGCTGCGCGCGGCGCGCTCGATCGCTCCGGGGACCCCGTCGGTGGTGTGCGTGGACACCGCCTTCCACGCCGGGCTCCCACCGGCGGCCGCGACCTACGCGCTGCCGCGGGAGTGGAACCGCACGTGGTCGTTGCGCCGCTACGGGTTCCACGGCCTCTCGCACTCCTACGCGACGGTGCGCGGCGCCGACCTGACGGGGCTGCGGCCGAACGAGGGCCGGGTGCTGAGCTGCCACCTCGGCGCGGGCGCGTCGATGGCGGCGGTGCGCGACGGCCGCTGCGTGGACACCACGATGGGCTTCACCCCGGAGGAGGGGCTGGTGATGGCCACGCGCAGCGGCACGATCGACCCGGGCCTCATCGGCTACCTGATCGGCACGAAAGGGGTCGCGCCGCACGAACTCTTCGAAGGGCTGGCGAAGCGCTCCGGGCTGGCGGGCCTGTCCGGGACGTCGGGTGATCTGCGCGACGTGCTGGCCGCCCGCTCGGCGGGCGACCGGGACGCGGCGGTGGCCTTCGACGTCTACTGCCGCAGCCTCGTGCGGTTCGCGGGCGCGATGGTGGCCGTGCTGGGTGGTGTGGACCTGGTGGTGTTCACCGGGGGCATCGGCGAGCACCAGCCGCCGGTGCGTGCCGCGGTCTGCGACGCGCTGTCGTTCGCCGGGACGGCGCTGGACCCGGAGCGGAACGACGCGGCGTCGGCCGACGCCGACATCACCGCCTCCGGTGCCTCGGTGCGCACCGCCGTGGTCCAGGCGCGCGAGGACCTGGAGATCGCCCGCCAGACCCGCGCCGCGCTCGGGGCGTAGTCGGCTCGGCGCCGCGACCGCGAGCCAGCCACCCCCGCGGTGGCGCCGAAGCGCTGTGCCGCTCGCAACGACCGCGGCCCGACCGGCGTGCGGCGCGAGCTGTCACACTCCCGCACACGGCCGGGACCGGTCGCGCACGGCGACCACGGTGATCACTGTGGACGGTCGACGGCGTCCTCGGGCAGGTCGACCACGGCCGGCTCGCGCGGCGTGCCGGACCGGCCTGCGCTCGACCGGTGCTCTCGGCCGTGAGCCTGGGAAGCGCTTGCTGCTCGGGCGGCCGCTGCGCAGCGACAGGGCGGCGGAGGCGTTGCTGCCCGTCTTCGCCAGCGATGCGCTCTCCTCGGTCACCTGCGCCCCGCAGGAGGTCCTGCTGGTCCTTTCGATCGGCGGGCTCGCGCTGCTGCACCTGGCGCCGTGGGTGGCGCTGGCCGAGGTGGTGCGCGCGCTGGCGTTCGCTCGCGCGAACCGGCCGGACCCGGTGGTCGCGCTCACCGTGGACGAGAGGGACACCGAGGTCCTGCGCCGGGAGCGGCAGCGGTGGGACGTCGGCGTCCCGCTGGAGGTCGTGGAGTCGCCGTGCCGGGAGATCACCCGGCCCGTCGTCGACCGCGCCACGCACATCCGCCGCGCGGGCCCCGCGACCTGGTGTGCGTCCACCTCCCGGAGTACGTGGTCGGGCGCGGGTGGGAGGACCTGCTGCACGACCAGAGCTCGTCGCGCCTGGCCCGGCGGCTGCGGTTCGAGCCGGGGTGCTCGTGGTCAGCGTGCCGTGGCAGTTGCGCTCCAGCCGCCACTGGACCCACCGTGACGACCGGGCCCCCGGTCACGTCCGCCGCGGTCCGGGCCCACCGGGGTCGGGGAGAGCCCGGCGACCTCGCTGAGCAGGCGGTAGGAGGTGAGCCGGTCGGCCGGGTCGTGGGCGGTGGTGGTGACCAGGAGCTCGTCCGCGCCGGTGCGCGTGACCAGCTCGTCCAGCGCGGTGGCGACCTGGTCCGGGGTGCCGTGCACGTGGCCGCGCAGGGCGCGGTCGAACAGCGCGCGTTCCCGGTCGGACATCGACCGGGCCAGCACCTGCTCCGGCGGCTCCAGCGGCGGGAACTCGCCGTGGGTGCGCGAGTAGGCGGTCGCCCACGCTTCCGGGACGAGCAGCCGCCGGGCCCGCTCGGCGCTCTCGGCGACCGCGACGGACCGGGCGAGCACCACGTACGGCTCGGCGGCCTGCGCCGACGGGCGGAAGTCCGCCCGGTACTGCTCGATCGTGCGGAGCATCCGGTCGTCACCGTGCACGGCGGCGATGACCAGCGGGAGCCCGAACTCCGCCGCGGTCTCCGCGCCGGAACGGGTGGCGAGCAGGAACACCGGCAGGTCCAGCCCCTCGGCGGCGACGGCGTGCACCCCGGAGGCGGACCGGCCGTGCAGGTAGCCCAGCAGCTCGGCCAGCTGCTCGCCGAACCGGTCCGCGGCCTCCTTGCCGCGCCCCAGCGCGCGCCGGATGCCGTCGGTGAACCCGACCGAGCGGCCCAGCCCGACGTCGATGCGGTCCGGGAACAGCGCACCGAGCACGCCGAACTGCTCGGCCACCACCAGCGGTTGGTGGTTGGGCAGCATGACGCCCCCGGTGCCGACCCGGATCCTGCTGGTCGCGGCGGCGACGGCGGCGGCCAGGACGGTGGGTGCGGAGCCGGCCACCCCGGGCACGCTGTGGTGCTCGGCCACCCAGAACCGGTGGTAGCCGAGGTCCTCGACCTGCTGGGCGAAGCGGACCGTGTCCCGCAACGCCTGCTGCGGGCTCGTCCCGCGGCTCACGTGGGAGCGGTCCAGCACGGAAAGGCGCACGTCCAGGTCAACGCCGCCGGGGCCGTGCCATTCCCCGCACGGCCGAGACCACACCGCGGCTCACGGGGCGCTCGGCATCAGGACCCACAGGAGCACGTAGACCAGGACCTGCGGCCCGGGGAGGACGCACGAGACCACGAAGGCCAGGCGGACCAGCCCCACGTTCCAGCCGAACCGCTGGGCGATCCCGCGGCACACCCCGCCGATCATGCGGCCCTCGCGGGGGCGTTCCACGCTGTTCATGCCCACAGCCTGCGAGCGCCCGAGCTGTCGCGCACCTCGGGTGGCCGTGGCAGCTTGAGCCGGTGGACGTCGAACAGGTCGCCCGCGAGCTGTGCACCGCCGACCCGGCCGAGTTCGTCCCCGCCCGCGACCGCGCAGCGGCGGAGGCCAAGGAGCGCGGCGACGGCGAGCTCGCGAGCGCGCTGAAGAAGCTGCGCAAGCCCACCACCGCGGCGTGGGCGGTCAACCTGCTGTCGGACCGCGACCCCGACGCGCTGGAGACCCTGCTGGACCTGGGCGAGCGGCTCCGGTCGGCCCAGCGCGAGCTGCGCGGCGACGACCTCCGCAGCCTGGCCGGGGAACGCACCAGCACCCTGCGCGACCTCACCGGACGCGCCGCGGCCCTCGCCGAGGAGCACGGCCATCCGCTGACCGGGGCGACCCGCGAGCAGGTCGAGCAAACCCTCACCGCCGCGCTCTCCGACCCGGAAGCGGCCCGCGCGGTCCGCTCCGCCACCCTCACCAAACCCCTGGAGTACAGCGGGTTCGGGCTCGACGAGGTCGCCGCCACCGCGGTCCTGCGCGCTTCGCAGCAGACGCGGGAACCGGCGCAGCAGACGCGGGAACCGGCGGAGCGACCCCGGGAGGCGGGATCGACCCGAGGGAGGACGAAGGAGCACACCCGGGGGACGACCGAGCGGCGGGGGACGACCGAGCAGTCCCGGGGCACGACCAAGCGGACTCAGGCCGAGCGGGCCGAGCAGGAACGGCTGGCGGAGGCCCGCGACGCGCTGCGGCGCAGCGAGGCCGAGCTCGACGAGGCCGCGGACGCGCTGGAGAGCGCCGAACGCGCGGAGCGCGCCGCCGAGGAGCGCTGCGAGCGGCTGCGCGACGAGATCGACGAGCTGCGCGCGCGACTGGAACAGCGCCGCGACGAGCTGGAGCGCGCGGAGGACGAGCAGCGCGAGCTCCGGCGCGAGACCAAGAGCGCCCGGCAGCGCCGGGAGCGCGCGCGGCGCGACCGCGACGCGGCCGAGGAGCGGGTGCGGGGCGCCGAGGGGCGCTGAACCCATCCGCACCGCGGATGGCGGGCATGCGAAACATGCGCTTCACCGGGGTGTGACGGCTGCTTATGGTCAAGCGCCGGAATCGGGCGGGCGATCTTCGCGCCGCGGTGGTTCCGGACACGTCAGCTCGAAGAGGACACCGCCGTCCGGGAGAAACACATGAGGCCACCGCAGAGCATCCGCCGGATGCGTGTGCTGCTGCTCGTCCTGCTGGTGCTCATCGGCATCGTCAACTACGTCGACCGCAGCACGCTGGCCATCGCCAACAACAGCGTCCAGGACGAGTTCGGCATCGGCCCGACCGAGATGGGGCTGCTGTTGTCGGTGTTCTCCTGGGCCTACGCCTTCGCGCAGCTGCCCGCCGGCGGCCTGCTCGACCGGTTCGGGCCGCGGAAGGTCCTCGGCGGCGGTCTGCTGCTGTGGTCGGCCGCGCAGGCGTTCTGCGGGCTGGCCGCCGGGTTCAAGCAGATGCTGGCCGGCCGGCTGGTCCTCGGCCTGGGTGAGGCACCGGCGTTCCCCGGCGGGGCGAAGGTCGTCGCCGACTGGTTCCCGCGCGAGTCCCGCGGCTTGCCGGTCGGGCTGTTCAACACCGCGTCGACGCTGGCACCCGCCATCGCACCACCGCTGCTGACCTGGCTGATGCTCAGCTACGGGTGGCGCACCATGTTCGTGGCGGCCGGGGTCGCCGGGATCGTGCTCGCACTGGTCTGGTTCGTCGTCTACCGGGACCGCGGACAGGTGGCCGACGAGCCCGAACCGGAGGCCGCGCCGGAACCGGTGTCGGTGCGCGAGTGGGTCAGCCTGCTGCGGCACCGCAGCACGTGGGGCATGATGATCGGCTTCTCCGGCGTCATCTACTCCGTCTACCTGTACCTGACGTGGTTGCCCGCCTACCTGGAGGGCGAGCGCGGCCTGAGCGTGGCCGACACCGGACTCGCGCTCGTCGTGCCCTACCTGGCCGGAACGCTGGGCATGCTCTCCGGCGGCGGCGTCGGTGACCTGCTGGTGCGGCGCGGGGTCCGGACGATGATCGCGCGCAAGGTGCCGATCTGCGCGGGGCTGCTGCTCGGTGGGTTGTGCACCATCCCGGTCGCGCTCACCCCGAGCACCACGCTCGCGCTGGTGTGCATCTCAGGGGCGCAGTTCTTCATGAACAACGCCAGCGCCGGCGCCTGGTCGCTGGCCACCACGGTCGGGGCCGAGCGCATCACCGCGTCGCTGGGCAGCCTGCAGAACTTCGGCGGCTACTTCGGCGGGGCGTTCGCGCCGCTGATCACCGGGATCATCGTCGACCGGACGGGTTCGTTCGTCATCGCGCTGCTGGCGGCCAGCGGGATCGCCATCGCCGCCGCGCTCAGCTACGCGTTCCTGGTCGGCAAGCCCGTCGGCCTGACCGAGGCGGAGACCGTGCCGAGCCGGTGACCGGCACTGTCCACAGCAGACGACACGGAGGGGTGCACATGGTTTCCTCAGAGTCCATCGATCCCGCGAGAGCTTTCCCGGACAAGCACATCCCGCGCCCCCAGGTGCGCGACCTGCCGGAACCGCCGACCCGGCAGTGGCGGCTGATCGGCCCCGGGATCGTCGCGGCCGGGGTGGGGCTGGCCAGCGGCGAGTTCATCCTGTTCCCCTACATCACCTCGCAGGTCGGCCTGACCTTCGTGTGGGCCGCGCTGCTGGGCCTGCTCACGCAGTACTTCCTCAACATGGAGATCGAGCGCTACACGCTCGCCACCGGGGAGACCGCGGTGACCGGGTTCAGCCGGTTGTGGAAGCACTGGGGCCTGGTGTTCGCGGTGATGGCCTACTTCGCGAACCTGTGGCCGGCGTGGGCGACGAGCTCGGCGACCCTGTTCACCTACGCCTTCGGCGGCGACGTCGCGGTGGTGTCGGCGGTGATCCTGGTGGCCGTGGCGCTCATCCTCACCCTGGCACCCGCGGTCTACAACGCGCTGGAGCGGGCGCAGATGGTCAAGGTCGCCGCCATCCTGCTGCTCATCGTGGTCGGTTCGCTGTTCGTGATCGGCGCCGGTACGTGGCGTTCGGTGCCGACGATCGTCACCGAACCGCGCTTCCCCGCCGCGGAGCTGGGTTTCGCCGTGCTGATGGGGGCGCTGGCCTTCGCCGGGGCCGGCGGTGGCCAGAACCTGGTGCAGAGCAACTGGATCCGGGACAAGGGCTTCGGCATGGGCCGCTACGTGCCGAAGATCGTCTCGCCGCTGACCGGCGAGGCCGAAGCGCGCGGCCAGGCCGGGTTCATCTTCCCGGCCACCGACGAGAACCTGTCCCGCTGGAAGGTGTGGTGGCGCTTCGCGAACAAGGAGCAGGCGCTGACCTTCGTGGCCATCACCTTCCTGTCCATCACCTTCATGTCGCTGCTGGCGCACGCGACCGTCTTCGGCTCCGGTGAGGCGTCCAACGACGTGTCGTTCCTGCGCATCGAGGGCGAGGCGATGATGGCCGCGGCCGGCGGCTGGTTCGGCTACTTCTTCTGGATCGTGGGCGCGTTCTCGCTGTTCGCCGCGGCGCTGGGCATCGTCGACTACACCAGCCGGCTCGCCGCCGACGTGCTGAAGACGACGTACTTCCCGCAGGCCTCGGAGAGCAAGATCTACGCGGCCCTGGTGTGGGGACTGGTGGTCATCGGCATCGTCGTCGTCATCGCGGGGCTCGGCCAGCCGCTGCTGCTGGCGACGATCTCGGCCTGCACGGGCGGGGTGATGATGTTCATCTACTCCGGCCTGCTCATCGCGATCAACCGCACGATGCTGCCCGAGGCGATCCGCGTCCGCGGCTACCGGCTGGTGGCGCTGGTCTGGTCGATCCTGCTGTTCGGCGTGCTCGCGGTGTTGACCGTGCACCAGCAGTTGGACAAGGTGTTCGGGTCCTGACGATGATGTGGCCGGCGGAGGTGGACCGGACGGGGTGGTGGACATGAGGTGGTCGCGGTGAAGGCCGCGGAGGCGTACCGCTTCCGCCTCGACTGGTTCATCAGCTTCGTGTCCGTGGTGGAGCACGGCGGTTTCTCCGCCGCGGCCCACGCCCTCTACCGGTCGCAGTCCCGGATCAGCACCCACGTCGCCGAACTGGAGCGGGCGCTGGGCGTGCGGCTGTTCGACCGCGGGCGCACGCCCGTGGTGCTCACGGCGGAGGGCCGGGAGCTGTTGCCGCACGCGCACGGCATGCTCCAGCACCTCCAGGCGGCCACCGACGGTGCGGCGCGCGCCGCGCACCGGGTGCGGGGCACGGTGCGGCTCGGCGCCGACCCCAGCGCGGCGGCGCACCTGTTCCCGTTCCTGGTGGAGCAGAGCAGGCTCCGCCACCCCGGGGTGGAGCTGGTGCTGCAGGAGGGGACGGCGCTGGAGCTGGAGGCGGCGTTGCTCTCCGGCGAGGTCGACCTCGCGGTCCGGCCGGTGCTGCCGGTCCCGGCCAGCGACGCGCTGACCTGCCAGCCGCTGTGGCGGGAACCGCTGGTGGCGGTCGTGCCCGGTGCGGAGGCCCCGGCCGGCCCGCTGCGGCTGGCGGACCTCGCCGCGCGGCCGCTGATCACCGCCGGGGACAACAGCGGCCGCGGCAACGACCACGTCGAGACGTCCCTGGCCTTCGAACAGGCCGGGCTGGCGCCCGACGTCGTCTTCCGCACCAACCAGCCGCAGACGTTGATCTCCCTGGTGCGCGGCGGGATCGGGGTCGGCGTGGTCAACGCCCTGGCGGTGCGGGTGGCGAACACCGACGGCGTCCGGGTCGTCCCCATCGCCGACGCGCCCCGCGACCGCGAGGTGGCCCTGTGGTGGCGCAGCGACCGCACCAGCACCCGCGCCGGGGACGCGCTGCGCAGCCTGCTGGCCGAGGCCCCGTCACCGGAGCTCCCCGCCCAGCACTGACCCCGCACGACGCGGAAGCCTCCGGCCGCTCGGGTCGGAGGCCCCGCGGTGCCGGGTTTTCGGATGCTCCACGTGCCAGCGCGGAGCTCCCGGCCCGCACCTCCAGGGTAGCGCTCAGCCGGGCGTTCCCCAGCCCCCGCCACCTGGGGTTTCGATGCGGATGCGGTCTCCTCGGCGCAGCGGCCAGGTGCCCTTGGCCGGCAGCTCCTCCTCGGTGCCGTCGGCGTGGACCAGGACGTTGCGGCCGACCTCGCCGGGGCGGCCGCCGCGGACGCCCCACGGGGCGTGCGTGCGGCGCTCGGACTGGATGGTGAGGGTGCAGTCGGCCAGGGCCTCGACCTCCCGCACCAGGCCGTCGCCGCCGGGGTGGCGGCCGGCGCCGCCGGAGGAGGGGCGCAGCTCGTAGCGCCACACCCGCAGCGGGTAGCCGAGCTCCACCGCCTCGGCCGGGGTGTTCTGCGTGTTGGTCATGCCGGTGTGCACCCCGGACATCCCCGGCCGGTCGGGCGTTCCGCCCTCGCCGCCGCCGAGCGTCTCGTAGTAGCTGAACGCCGGGTCGCTGCCGCCGATGAGCAGGTTGTTCATCGTGCCCTGGCTGGCCGCCGGGACCCGGTCGGGCACGGCCTGGGCGAACGCGCCGAGCAGCACGTCCACGATGCGCTGGCTGGTCTCGACGTTGCCGGCCGCCGTCGGTGCCGGGAACGTCGGGTTGACCACGGTGCCCTCGGGCGCGCTCACCCGCAGCGCCCGGTAGCACCCCGCGTTGGGCGGCGCGTCGGGGTCGGTGAGCATCCGCAGCACGAACATCGACGCCGACGTCGTCACCGCCAGCACCGCGTTGCAGTTCACCGGGACCTGCCGGGCGCTGCCGGCGAAGTCGACCGCCACCTCCTCGCCGGAGACGGTCACCGCCGCCCGGATCGGCACGCCGTCACCGACCTCCAGCACGTCCTCGTTGCGGTAGCAGCCGTCGGGGATCTCGCGGATCGCCGCGCGCACCCGGCGGTCGGAGTAGTCGCACACCGCCGACATCGCCGCGCGCAGCCGCGCCGAGCCCATCCGGTGGGCGAGTTCGCGCAACCGCACGGTGCCGACGTGGTTGGCCGCGAACTGGGCGCGCAGGTCGCCCCGCCGTTCGGCCGGGGTGCGCGAGTTGGCGGCGATCAAGCGGACCACGTCCTCGCGCTCACCAGCGGCGTCGGCGATGCGGACGGGCGGGATCCGCACGCCCTCCACCGCGATCTCGGTGGCGGAGGCGGGCATCGAGCCGGGCGCCGCGCCGCCGACGTCGGCGTGGTGGGCGCGGTTCGCGACGTACCCCAGCAACCGGTCCCCGTAGCCGACCGCGGCGACGATCGTCAGGTCCGGCAGGTGGGTGCCGCCCAGGTACGGGTCGTTGACGCACACCTGCGCACCCGGTTCGAGCTCGCCGCACGTGTCCAGGACCGCGCGGACGCTGGCGGGCATCGCGCCGAGGTGCACCGGGATGTGCTCGGCCTGCGCGACCATCTCACCGTCGGCGTCGAACACCGCCGCCGAGCAGTCGGCGCGTTCCTTGATGTTGGGGGAGTAGGCGGCGCGGCGCAGGGCCGCGCCCATCTCGTCGGCGACGCCGGCGAGCGCGTGCCGGAAGACCTCCAGCTCCACCGCGGACAGCTCGGTCATGTCCACCGCACCACCAGGTTCTCCGCGTCGTCCACGACCGCCACCTCGCCCTCGCCGAGCAGCGTCGTGGTGTCCGGTTGTTCCACCAGCGCCGGGCCGGTGATCGCGTCCCCCGGCCGCAGCGCGGCGCGCGGCACCACGCGAGCGCGCACCGTCTGGTCGCCGACGCCGATCTCGCGGTCCGGCCGGGGCTCCGGGCTGCCCTGGTCCCAGTCGCCCGGCGGGGCGGCGAGCACGGGCTCCCCGCGGGCGACGACCCGCAGCGTCACCACCTCGACGCGCTCGTCGCGGATCTCGTAGCCGTAGGACTCGCGGTGCGCGGCGTGGAACAGCTCGGCGGGGTCGCTGCCCTCGGTGAGGTCGACCCGCAGCTCGTGCGACTGGCCCGCGTAGCGCATGTCGGCCACCCCGGACAGCGTGATCGCCGTGGTCACGTGCTGCTTCTCGAGCTCCTGGCGCGCTTCCTCGGCGAGCTCGGCCTGGACCCGCGACAGGTCGTCGCCGGCGTCGGCCAGCACCGTCCGCGAGGCCTCGAAGCGGGGCGGTGCCAGCAGCAGGCCGAGCGCGCTGAGCACGCCCGGAGCGGGCGGCACCACGACGGCCGGGCAGCCGAGCTCGCGCGCCAGCGCGGTGGCGTGCAGCGGACCGGCACCGCCGTAGGCGACCAACGCCAGCCCGGCCGGGTCGACGCCGCGCTCGGTGCTGACCTTGCGCAGCGCCCGCACCATGGTCGCCCGGACCACCGCCAGCACGCCCGCAGCGGACTCCGGCAGCGTGGCCAGCGCCCGGCGGGCCGCGGCGGCGTCCAGCCGCAACCCGCCGCCGAGCTCCCGGGCCGGGTCGAGGTGTCCCAGCGCGCAGTGCGCGTCGGTCACGGTCGGCTCCTGCCCGCCGGCCCCGTAGCAGGCGGGTCCCGGGTCCGCACCGGCCGACCGCGGGCCGACCCGCAGCGCCCCACCGGAGTCGACCCAGGCGATCGACCCGCCCCCGGCCCCCACGGTGTGGATGCCGACCGCGGGCGTCCGGAAGGGCAGTCCGGAGATCTCCGAGCCGCTGACCACCTCCGGGTGCCCGTCGCGGATGAGGCACACGTCGGTGGAGGTGCCGCCCATGTCGAAGGCGATCGCGTCAGCGAACCCGGCGGAGCGGGCCACCGCGCCCGCCGCCACCACGCCCGCGGCGGGCCCGGACAGCAGGGTGTGCACCGGGGCGGTGGCCGCGAAGTCGACGCCCGCGGTGCCGCCGCTGGAGGTCATCACGGTGATCGCGGGCTCCGGCAGGCGGGACACCAGGTCGGACAGGTAGCGGTGCATCACCGGTTCGATCGCCGCGTTGAGCACGCAGGTGGACGCCCGTTCGAACTCGCGGAACTCCGGGAGCAGCGCGCTGGAGCGGGTGAGGGGCACGCCCAGCTCGGCCAGCGCCGCGCACAACCGCCGCTCGTGCTCGTCGCCGGCGTAGGAGAACAGCAGGCTCACCGCGATCGACTCGGGCTCCAGGTCGCGCACCGCGGCCACCACGCGCTCGACCTCGGCGTCGGTGAGGGTGATGACCGGCTCCCCGTCCGGCCCCATCCGTTCCTCGACGGTCACCACGAGGTCCCGGGGGACCAGCGGATCCGGCCTGGTGACCGACAGGTCGTAGAGCGCGGGGCGGTTCTGCCGGGCGATGCGCAGCACGTCGGTGAAGCCCGCCGTGGTGACGAGGACGGTGCGCGCGGTCCTGCGCTCCAGCACGGCGTTGGTGGCGGTGGTGCTGCCGTGCGGGAGCAGGCGCGGGCTGGCGCCCGGCAGCCCCACGGCGACTCCGCGCTGGACGCCCTCAGCGGGGTTGGACGGTGTGGTGGGCACCTTCACGGCCTTGGGCCGCCGGTCGGGGGCGTGCACGACCACGTCGGTGAACGTGCCCCCGACGTCCACCCCGGCACACGTGCTGGTCTCGTCCGACATCACGGCCCCCCAGGGGCATCATGGCGCAGCCGGGCCGCCCCGGCAGGCGAGCCGGGCTCCCGCGACGTGGACCGTCGTCGAAACCGGGTGCCGAGGGGGAAGAAGGTCTCTGTTCCGGGCCCCGCTGGGCCGCGACCCTGGGAAGAGCCGATCCGCACCTCGAACCCTGGGAGGGGACGATGCTCAACGCCTTGTTCACCGCGCACGTGCCGGCGAGCCGGAGGCACGGGCACCACAGCCACCACAACCATCACCACCACCACCACGGTCACCGGACGACCGGTCGGCACCGGACGCGGACCAGGACCCTGGACCCCGGTTTCCCGGTGATCTACTGACCCCATCGGTGGGCGGCGGCGCCGCTCCGCACGAGCCATGACCATCCCGTTGCTGGCCCGGCTGCGGGCGCTGCTGTCCGTTCCGGCGCCGGAGTCCGGCGGCCTGGTCGAGCAGGTGCCGGTGGTCGGCGTGCGGGAGATCTTCCGCCGGTTCTGGCCCCACGCGCGGCCCTACCGGCGGTGGTGGGCGCTGGTGGTGCTGCTCGTCCTGGTCGCACCGCTGCTGGACACCGCGGCGATCTGGATGTTCAAGGTCCTCGTCGACGACGTGCTGGTGCCGCGCGACTTCCAGCTGTTCTTCGCGCTGGCGGTCGCCTACCTGGGCATCACGGTGCTGGCCGGGGTCGTCGCGTTCACCGACGAGTACCTGTCCACCTGGGTCGCCGAGCGCTTCCTGCTGGACCTGCGCACCGACCTGTTCGGGCACCTGCACGAGCTGTCCATCGGGTTCCTGGACCGCCGCAAGGTCGGGGACACGCTGTCCCGGCTCACCGGTGACGTCACCGCCATCGAGAACCTGGTGCTGTCCGGCACGACGCAGGCGCTGTCCTACCTGTTCAAGATCGTGCTGTTCACCGGCGCGATGTTCGTGCTCAGCTGGCGGCTGGCCCTGGTGTCGTTGATCGCGGTCCCGGCGTTCTGGCTGTCCGCGCGGTACTTCTCCCGCCGCATCAAGGCCGCCTCGCGGGAGAAGCGGCGGCGCAGCGGCACGATCGGGGCGGTCGCGGAGGAGAGCCTGAGCAACGCCGCGCTGGTCAAGGCCTACGGCCGGGAGCACGCCGAGACCGAGCGCTTCCACCGGGAGAACCTGGGCAGCTTCGCCGCGGAGATGGTGGCCACCCGGCTGCACGCGCTGTTCAACCCGCTGGTCGACCTGCTCGAGCTCGGCGGGGTGCTGCTCATCATCGGGCTGGGCACCTGGGAGCTGTCCCGCGGTTCGATCACGCTGGGCGGTCTGATGGTGTTCCTGGGCTACCTCAGCCAGCTCTACAGCCCGGTGCGCGGGTTCGGGCGGCTGACCAACACCGTCTACGCGGCGTCCGCCGGTGCCGAGCGGATCATCGAGCTGCTCGACCAGGTCCCCGAAGTGCGGGACCCGGTCCACCCGCGGCACCTGGGACGGGTGCGCGGCGAAGTGGCCTTCGACGCGGTCAGCTTCCGCTACCCGGGCACCGACCGGGACGCGGTGCACCGCATCAGCTTCACGGTCCGGCCCGGCCAGGTGCTCGCCCTGGTGGGCGCCAGCGGTTCGGGCAAGTCCACGGTGGGGAAGCTGCTGCTGCGGTTCTACGACCCGCGCTCCGGTGCCGTGACCATCGACGGCGTCGACCTGCGCGCCACGTCGCAGCAGGAGGTGCGGGGCACCATCTCGGTGGTGCTGCAGGACGTCCTGGCCGTGGACGCCAGCGTGTGGGACAACATCACGTGGGGGCGTCCCGGGGCCACCGAACGCGAGGTGGTGCGGGCCGCCCGCGCGGCGGACGCGCACGAGTTCATCACCGCACTGCCCGAGGGCTACCGCACCAGGGTGGGGGCGCGCGGCAGCTTGCTGTCGGGCGGACAGCGCCAGCGCATCGCCATCGCGCGCGCCATGCTGCGCGACGCGCCGATCCTGCTGCTGGACGAACCCACCGTCGGCCTTGACGCGGCGTCCAGCGCGCGGGTGCTGGAGCCGCTGCGCCGCTTGATGGTCGACCGCACCTCGATCGTCATCGCGCACAACCTGATGACCGTGCGCGACGCCGACCAGATCCTGCTGCTCGACGACGGCCGGATCACCGAGTCCGGCACGCACACCCAGCTCATGCACCGCGACGGCCGCTACGCGTCGCTGTACCGGCTGCAGCAGCAGGACGCAGTCTCCCAGGAGTCGGCGTGACCAGGACCGGACCGCTGCGCCGAGGGCAGGAGGTCGCGCCCGGCTACCCGGTGATCGAGCACGTCCGGCGCGGGGAGGCCTACGACACCTACGACGCCTGGAGCCGCCGCCGCTACAGCCGGTGCTTCGTCAAGGCCGTGCGGCCGAACCTCGCCGCGGAGCGCGAGGTCGGAGACGCCCTGGTGGCGGAGGGCGAGCTGCTGCTGTCGTGCACGCACCCGTACATCGTCCGCGCCTACGAGGTCGCCGAGGCGGCGAACGGCACCCCGGTGCTGGTCATGGAGACGCTGGGCGGGGCGACCTTGGAGAGCCTGCTCGACGACGGCGAGCGCCGGCTCACCACCCGCGAGCTCGGCTACCTGGGACAGCAGTTGTGCTCGGCGATCCGCTACCTGCACGACCGCGGCTACCTGCACCTGGACCTCAAGCCGGGCAACATCATCGCCGAGTTCGGCCGCGCGCGGGTGATCGACCTGGGGGTGGCCCGCCCACCGGGACCCAGCCGCGGCGGCACCGGAACGCCGCGCTGCATGGCACCGGAGCAGGTCCGCGGCGGGACGGTGGGACCGCCCGCGGACGTCTGGGGCATCGGGCTGGTCCTGTACGAGTCGGCGACCGGGTGCCAGCCGTTCGCCGACGCCCCCGAGGACCACCCGCAGCTGACGAGGACGGCGCCACCGGTCCGGTCCGCCCGCCGCCTGCCGAAGGCGCTGGCGGAGACGATCGACGGATGCCTCCGGCCGCGCCCTGAGGACCGCCCGACGCTGCCCCACCTCCACGACGTCCTCGCCGAGGCGACCGGCGAGGAGCAGCCACCCTGAGGTGACCAGGCGGAGTGAGCGCCCGGGAGCGCCGCGTGCCTGGTCCTTCGACCTCGACCGCGGTGTGACGGCTGTGCCGCCCTGGGCGCCGCGTCGCGTGTCGGTGGCGGGCAGCGTCGGACATGGAGGCGCGGGTGCGGGAGGTCCTCGAGGACCGTCCTCTTGAACCACAGGATCGTCGCCGCGCGCGACAAGCAGGTGTCGGCCTCGTGCTGCACCGAGGTGTTCGGCCTCCCGCCGGCGGAGCCGGGTGGCGTGGTCCCCACGGTCCCCCCCCGCGCGGGCGTCACGCTCCAGTTCGGCGAGCCAGGGCTTCGGCTTCCCACCGCAGCACTACGCCTTCCTCGTCACCGGGGAGGACGTCGACGGCATCGACGCCCGGATCCGGGAGAGGGGCCGCCAGCACTGGGCCGACCCGCAGCGTGAGTTCCCGGAACAGCACAACACCGACCACGGTGGTCGCGGCGTCTGCTTCTGCGATCCTTCCGGCCACTTCTCGGAAGCGCTCACCCAGCCCGACGGCTCAGGCAGCTGGCCTGAGTGGACGACTGCCGACGCGCCGCGTCGGACCGCTCGGCACCGTGGGACAAGACGGGTGGGGTTCTGGCGAAGTCCGCCCGGCGACACCGGATCTCAGGCACAATCGCAGCCGTCGCACCGGTACCGCTGGGGAGTCGCTGTGAACCTTCCGGGGGCTGTTCGCCGGTCGTCGCTCGAGGACCTGTCCTCGCTCGGTGAGGTGGTCGGGGACGCTCGGGTGGTGGCGATCGGGGAGAACAACCACTACATCCGCGAGTTCGGACGGTTGCGCGCGGAAGTCGTCCGGTTCTTGGTGACCGAGCTCGGGTTCAGCGTGGTCGCGCTCGAATCGGGGTTCGCCGAGGGGCTCGTGGTCGACGCGTGGATCAACGGCGGTCCAGGAGGACTGGCGGAGGTGGCTCGGGACGGGTTCACCTTCCGGCACGGCGATGCCGTCGAGGTCCAAGAGCTGATCACCTGGCTGCGCGAGCACAACGCGGTCGGCGGCCGGGTCCGGTTCGCCGGGCTGGACGTGCCGGGGTCGGGCGGGTCCGTGCTGCCGGCGCTGCGGCTGGTGCGCGCGCACCTGGTCGAGCGCGCGCCCGAGCAGGTGCAGCTCGTCGATGCGGCCACGTCCGCGACGCAGCCGTACGCCTCGGCCAACAACGGTGTCGCCCCCACCAAGTACGCCGAGCTCAGCACGGCGGAGCGGGACGCGGCCACCGCCGCCCTGACCCGCTTGCTGCTCCGGCTCGATGCGCTGCCGAGCAGTCGGCCGGAGGACCGCCTCGCGCGGCACCACGCGCTGGGCGCGCTCCGGCTGGACGAGCACCTCCGCGAGCTCGTCGAGCTCGGTCAGCCCGATCCGTCTCCGCTCACGTCGTCCTCCCGCGACGCGTACCAGGCCGAGACGGTGCGGCTGCTGCGTGACCTGCACGGGGCGGACCAGCGGATCGTCGTGCTGGCGCACAACCTGCACATCCAGCGCGTCCCGATGCGGTTGCTGCCCAGCGTCCGAGCCTGGTCGCTGGGCAGCTACCTGGCGGAGGAGTTCGGGGCGGACTACCGCGCCATCGGTGTCACCGCCCGCGCCGGGACGACCGTCGGCATGCACCTCGACGACCAGGCGCGGCTGGGGATCGGGGTGACCGCTCGGCCGTTGGAGCCGGTGGCCGAGGGCAGCGTGGAGCAGGCGGTCGGCGAGTCCGGACCCGTACTGCTCGACCTGCGGTCGGCCACCACCGGGCCCACCTCGATCCGGCACGTGACCACCACGATGCCGGTGGACGTGGCCGAGGCCTTCGACGCGGTGGTCTGCCTGCCCGAGATGCACCCGAGCTCGTTCGTGATGGCCTGAGGCTCAGGCCGGCGGCCGCTCGGCGACGAGGTCCAGCAGGACCTCGGCGACCTGGGCGTCGGTGATCAGGGTGGTCACCACGCCGGAACGCAGCACGGCATCGATCGCTCGCGCCTTCGGCACCGTGTAGCCCAGGGCGATCACCTCCGGGATCTGGCGGAGCTCCTCGTGCCGGATCGCCAGGACGTGGTGCGCCAGCCCCGTCGACAACGCGTTGCCGTCCGCGTCGAACAGGCGTGCCGCGATCTCCGCCGTGGCCCCGCGCTGCCGGATCGCCTCCCGCTCGGGCTCGCCGAGGGCGTCGTAGACGGTCGACTCGTCGGGCAGCCACGCGCCGATGCTCACCACGGCCTTGGTCAGGTGGCGGAACTGGTCGAACGTCTCGGCGATGCCGGGCTGGTTGCGCAGGATCTCGGTGGTGCGCCGGTCCGGGAGCACCAGGGGGCCGTAGATCGGGTAGGCGCGCCCGCCGGAGACGCCGGCCAGCCGCTCCACGGTCTCCACCGACCGGTCGCGCATGTCCATGCCCGCCTGCACCCCGCACAGCTGCACGATGGGGCACTTCGGCAGCGTCCGGACGGCCTCCGCCATGGCGTTGACCGAGCGCGCCCAGGACAGCCCGATCACGTCGTCCGCGGTGGCGGTCTCGGCCAGCAGGTCCGCGGCCAGGGCCCCGATCCGGCGGCGCAGCTCCGGGCGTTCGGCCTTGGACTGCGCTCGGTTGAGCACCAGCACGCGGCGCAGCCGGTAGCTGGTCCGCACCGCTTCCGACAGCTCGAGATCGATCGGCACCGGCAGGTCGAACTCGACCCGCACCAGCCCCGCTTCCTGCGCCGCCGTCAAGATCCGCGCCACCTTGAAGCGGCTGATCCCGAACTCCTGGGCGATCTCCAGCTTGGTCCGGCCCTGGACGAAGAACCGGTGCGCGATCGAGGCGGCCGTCATGGTGTCGGTCAACCTCATCCGCGTCCTCCTAGTGCTCATATGAGCATGTTAAAGATGAAAAGTTGACGTCACACGCAGGATCATCCTTCAATGCACGGCAAGTTTCGAGGATGAACGACGTGATCCGCTCATATGAGCGATCCCGTGGAGAAGGGGTGTCATGCGCGCCGCGATCATCGATCGGCCCGGTTCGATCAGGGTGGGCGAGGTGCCCGACCCGAAACCGGGTGAGGGCCAGCTGGTGGTCAAGGTGGGTGCGTGCGGCATCTGCGGGACCGATCTGCACATCGCCGACGGGCACTTCCCACCCACGCCCTACCCGATCGTTCCTGGCCACGAGTTCGCCGGCGAGGTCGTCGAGCTCGGCGCGGACGTCCCGGGCGACTGGAAGGTCGGCGACCGGGTCGCCGTCGACCCGTCGTTGTTCTGCGGTTACTGCACGCCGTGCCGCTCGGGCCACGGCAACCTGTGCGAGAACTGGAACGCCACCGGGGACACCGTGGACGGTGCCTTCGCCGAGTACGTGGCGATCCCCGCCCACACCGCCTACCGGATGCCCGACTCCATGACCTGGCAGCAGGGTGCGCTGGTCGAGCCGGTGTCCTGCGCGGTGCACGGGGTGCGGCAGATCGGTGTCGAGGCGGGGGAGCGGTTCCTCGTGGTCGGCGCGGGCACGATGGGCCTGCTCATGCAGCAGCTGCTGCAGCGCGGTGGTGCCCGGGTGTCGGTCGTCGACCGCAACGCGGCTCGCCTGGAGCGCGCTACGAAGCTCGGTGCCGTCGCGGTGAGCACCGACGTCGCCGAGCTCGACCAGCGCTTCGACGCGGCCGTCGACTGCACCGGCGCGGCGCCCGCCATCGAGGCGGCGTTCGACTCGCTGCGGCGCGGCGGGCGGCTGCTGGTCTTCGGCGTCGCCCCGGCGGAGGCGCGGATCTCGGTGTCGCCGTTCCGCATCTACAACGACGAGATCACCATCGTCGGGTCGATGGCGGTGCTGCACAGCTACGGCGCGGCGCTGGACCTGGTCGCCTCGGGCGCCATCGACACCGACACGCTGCTCACCGACACGTTGCCCTTGGAGGAGTTCCCCGCCGCGCTGGACCTGATGCGCAGCGGTGCCGGGCTGAAGGTGCAGGTCCTGCCGGGAGGCGTTGATGCGAAGTAGAGCCATGCTGGCCGTGCTCGCAGTCGTCGCGCTGCTCCTCAGCGGCTGCGCGGGCGCAGGAGCGCTGGGCACGGGTGACCGGACGCTCGTCGTGGCGATCGTGTCCAACCCGCAGATGGAAGACGCCATCGCGTTGTCCGGCCAGTTCGAGCGCGAGAACCCCGGGATCAAGCTGAAGTTCGTGCAGCTTCCGGAGAACCAGGCGCGTGCGAAGATCACCGCCTCGACCGCCACCCAGGGCGGCGAGTTCGACGTGGTGATGATCAGCAACTACGAGACCCCGCAGTGGGCGGCCAACGGCTGGCTGGAGAACCTGCAGCCCTACATCGACTCCAGCGAGGGCTACGACCCCGATGACTTCATCCCCAGCATCCGCGAATCGCTGTCCCACGAGGGCTCGATGTACGCGGTCCCGTTCTACGGCGAGTCCTCGTTCCTGGCCTACCGCAAGGACTTGTTCGAGAAGGCCGGGCTGACCATGCCGGAACGGCCGACCTGGGAGCAGATCGCCGACTTCGCCGCTCGTCTGGACGACAAGGAAGCGGGCGTGTCCGGGATCTGCTTGCGCGGCAAGCCCGGCTGGGGTGAGAGCCTGGCACCGTTCACCACCGTGGCGAACACGTTCGGCGCGCGCTGGTTCGACGAGAACTGGAACGCCCAGCTGACCTCGCCGGAGTTCCGCGCCGCCGCCCAGTTCTACGTCGACCTGGTGCGCAAGCACGGCGAGGTCGGCGCCTCGAGCGCCGGGTTCACCGAGTGCGGCACGCGGTACGCCCAGGGTGAAGCGGCGATGTGGTACGACGCGACGGTCATGGCCGGCACCAACGAGGACCCCGCCAGCAGCGAGGTCGTCGGCAAGTCCGGGTACGTGGCGGCCCCGGTGTCGCGGACCGAGACCAGCGGCTGGCTCTACACCTGGGCACTGGCCATGCCGAAGGTCGCCAAGGACAAGGACGCCGCGTGGCGGTTCATGCGCTGGATGACCGACAAGCGGTTCGTGCAGACCGTGGGCGAGACCTTCGGCTGGAACCGCGTGCCGCCGGGGTGCCGCCTGTCGACCTACCGGATCCCGGAGTACCAGGAGGCCGCGCACGCCTACGCCCCGGCGACGCTGGACGGGATCGACAGCGCGAACCAGCGCAACACCATGCTGAACCCGGTCCCCTACCCGGGCATCCAGTTCGTCGGGATCCCCGAGTTCCAGGACCTCGGCACGCGGGTGAGCCAGCAGCTGTCGGCCGCCATCGCGGGCCAGATCACGGTCGACGAAGCGTTGCAGCAGTCCCAGGAATACGCCGAATCCGTCGGCGAGGCCTACCGGGAGACCCGATGACGCAGATGGCCACGACGCCCACCGCTGTCCCGCAGGCGGTGACCCGGAAACCCGCTGGCAAGTGGTCGCGCGAGGCATGGTTGCGTCGCGCGCCGCTGATGCCCGCGCTGCTGTTCACGATCCTGGTCACCCAGATCCCGTTCCTGCTGACGATCTTCTACTCGTTCCAGTCCTGGAACCTGGTGCGCCCGGGTTCGCGCCACTTCGTCGGCCTCCGCAACTACATCGACGTCTTCACCGACAGCCAGTTCCGCGGCGCGATGTTCAACACCGTGCTGCTGACCGTGGTGTGCGTGCTGGTGGCGATGGTGCTGGGTCTGGGGCTGGCGCTGCTGCTGGACCGCCAGTTCCTGGGGCGCAGCGTGGTGCGCACCCTGCTGATCACGCCGTTCCTCATCCTGCCCGCGGCCGGTGCGCTGCTGTGGAAGACGACGATGTTCGACCCCACCTACGGGTTGTTGAACTTCGCGTTCGGCACCGATGTGGACTGGCTGTCGCAGTTCCCGATGGCCTCGGTGATGGCGCAGGTCATCTGGCAGTGGACGCCGTTCATGATGTTGCTGATCCTCGCGGGTCTGCAGGGCCAGTCCAAGGAGGTGCTGGAGGCCGCGGCGGTCGACGGTGCGGGCCGGTGGCGCATCTTCTGGTCGATCACCCTGCCGCAGCTGGGGCGCTACCTGCAGCTGGCCGTGCTGCTCGGCGCGATCTACATCGTGAACAGCTTCGACGCGATCTACCTGATGACCCAGGGCGGGCCGGGCACCGCGAGCACGAACCTGCCGTTCTACATCTACCAGCGCGCGTTCGAGGGCTTCGACATCGGGCAGTCCTCGGCGATGGGCGTGGTCGTGGTGGTCCTGACCCTGGTCGTGGCGACCTTCGCGCTGCGCCTGATGTTCCGGACCTTCGGCGTGAGTGAGGTGCGATGATGCGGACCGGCAACCCCCTCGGCCGCTGGGCCCTGACCGGGCTGACCTGGTTGGTCGCGATCCTGTTCGTGTTCCCGGTCCTCTGGATGGTGCTCACCTCGTTCAAGCAGGAGAGCGACGCCTACACCAACCCGCCGAAGGTGGTGTTCACCCCGACGCTGGAGCAGTTCGCCGGGGTCCTGGAGCGCGGGTTCCTGCCGTACCTGGCGAACTCGGCGTTCGTGACGGTGGTGTCCACGCTGCTGGTGCTGCTGCTGGCGGTGCCCGCGGCGTACGTGCTGTCCATCTCCGCGGTCCCCGGGACCCGGGACGCGCTGGGCTTCTTCCTGTCCACGAAGATGCTGCCGATCGTCGCGGCGATCATCCCGCTGTACGTGATCTCGCAGAACCTCAAGCTGCTGGACAACGTCTGGGCGCTGGTGATCCTGTACACGGCGATGAACCTGCCGCTGGCGATCTGGATGATGCGCTCGTTCTTCCTGGAGGTCCCCAAGGAGATGGTGGAGGCCGGGCGGATCGACGGGGCGCGGCTGCCGACGCTGCTGTTCCGGGTCGTGCTGCCGGTGGTGGCGCCCGGCATCGCCGCCACCGCCCTGATCTGCGTGATCTTCTCCTGGACCGAGTTCTTCTACGCGGTGAACCTGACGGCGGCGCAGGCGGGCACCGTCCCGGTCTTCCTGGTCGGGTTCATCACCAGCGAGGGGCTCTACTGGGCGCAGTTGAGCGCGGCGGCGTTCCTCGCCTCCCTGCCGGTGATGATCATCGGCTGGGCTGCGCAGAACCACCTCGTCCGCGGTCTCTCCATGGGTGCTGTCAAGTGATGCTCGGCTGACCCCCCGCCGAGCGGTGCCCGCCTGGACGACGTCCGGGCGGGCACCACTCTGTTCCGGCGGTCCCTTCCTCCGGTTCCTGGCCTTCCTCTTCCCACTGTTGAGTTGCCAAGGTGCTGCCTGGACTCCCGGAGTTCTTCCGTGGTGTCCCCCGTGGTCAGTGGAGCGCGGAACGGACTCCGCTCGGTGCGTCTGCGGCGTCCCTCCAGCTCTCTCGGTCACGTTCGCCCCCGAGCGCTGGTCTGCTTCGTCACGGTGATGGGCCAGTGCGTGTGCAGTCCGGCGCCCTTGTCCTGTTCATCCGATGAAGTGGTCGTGGCCTTCGCTCGGTGTGCACGTCATGAGTCCACTGTGGTCTGATCGGTCGATGTGTGGTAGTTGGCCGAAATTGTCCACAGTGGATGGGTACTGCACATCGTGGACTCCTGCGCGGTTGAGGTCGACGTCGGAACTGGCTCGTCGTGCTCGGTCGGGTCGTCAACGGGCTCATGTGTCCATCATGCCC